>JAGNHB010000017.1 GCA_018001935.1 Acidobacteriota bacterium | reverse complement strand
ACCTGGTGTCCACCTTGGGGCTCCGAGAGAAATAATCGTCTTAGGGTATAGTCACCTCTTGCTATATAACGTTCTCTTGCTATAGATTACACCTGTTTGTACGAATAAGTCGGAAAGTCGGGCTAGAACGGGTTGCCAGCAGTGAATCCCTCAAATCGCTTGCAACTTTTATTATGATAACAAATGATTTAAACTTCCTCCATGATAAGATTGGCTAAATCTCCAGTCAACCCAATGATCACATTTTTCCATGGACTTTCGTGGATTTTCTCACACTTCTCGAGGGACTTTGAGACGGCCGGGTGAAGACCCATCCCTTACGAGCCTCGCAATCCTCGAAAAGACCATCAAGACCGATCAAACTCTTGTTCCCTGCTCAGCACTTTCACAATGCGGCATTTCGTGCTCCTTTTCGCAGGAAATGGCGGTCCTGCAAGAGGAGTGCACGTGAAACACAACGTGAAAGGTCATCAGTTCCGGGGGCTCAGGTCATTCCAGATGGCGACGACCTGGCCGACGATCTCGGCCTCGACCCGAAAGCGGTAGAACTCGGGGTTTTTCAGGGAAAGCGGGTGCGGGAGCAGCACGAGGTCGCCCCCTTCCCGGGAACACCAGGCGCAGCGCCAGCCGGCGGTGACCTCCACGAGGTAGAGGGGTCACTCGTGCTCGTTGGCCCACTTCCCGGCCAGCAGGGACTTCTCCCGGGTGTCCACCTTCACGATCGAGCCCGGCCGCAGGATCGAGTACAACAGGTTGTCGTCCCGGCCGATGTACACGAAGAGGAACTTCTCGAACTGGGCGCGCTCGAGAAACTCAAAGTGGATTCCCATCCTCTTGCCGTGATTTTCGGTGTCGGCGAGATGGTCGGCCGAGGCCTTGCAGCGCAAATCCCCGGTCATCTTCGAGACTTTCTGTGTAGTTCGTGGCCCATCGACCCGGGAGATGATGGGACACCGGGTCGGCCCTCTTACTGCCGCCGTTACGATTGGCGTGCCTATCCATTCCAGCGGAAGGCGGCATGGCGAAGACGCAGAGGCATTCGGAGGGGACCTCCGGTCATGTAGACCGCAAAGGGATTAACGCCGTTACTCACCGTGATGGTCGGAGGTCCAGGGCGCATAGGCGCGCCAGGCAATGATATAGTCCTTTGCGATCACCAGTCTAACTCCAGGTTCGTGTTGATGGCGAGCTTCCAGCGTTCCGCCCGGGGGGCACCGGTGATGGGCCTGGCACGAACCAATGGGGCAACTGCCTTTGCATGCTCCTGGACATGACTGGCCAACTTGGAGGCTCGGTCCAATTGGCCGGTCACTTCTAAGAGGTATCCGAGACGTTGCGACCATGCCACCGGGCAGAGTCGCGCGGCATCCAGAAGTTTCACCGGGTCCGAACACTCGGCGAGTTCCGTCAGAAGAACAAGGACATTGTCGAGACCTCCGCACTGTTTCGCGTAACCGACCACCTCCAGAAGGGTGGCCTCCGGAGAAGACACCCGCATCCGGCCGCGTGGAGTTTTCATCTCCACCACAGGGGTTTTCTCGAGGTCGTGCCGGGCGACGAATTCGACTCGGACCTGACCGCAGGCAATCGGTCGGCGATTCTTCGCGGTCATCACCTGGAAGCGTTGGGGGCGCTGGTGTGCCGCACTGTGGAGTTCCGCGGCGCTCAACAGGGTCACATAGTAGGGTTCCTGAAGATAGTTCATCAACTGAGGGATAAACTGCTCCGGCGGCAGGCACCCCAGTATCCGGTATTCCGGAGGTACGATGACATGGAATCCCCGATGGGGCGAGGCGATTTCCACTCGCCGGATCAGTCTTCCTAGCGCCGCACGAACGGCGACAAGCGATCCGTCAAGCTCCGCCCGGCATTCTTGGGTCGTAAAGTGGTACTGCCCCTTCGCCGCCAAGTCCCTGATGTATGAGCGTACTGATGCCATGGGCTTGTTCGTCTCTTGCATAAAATAGCATATTGTGTTTGTTTTTGCAAGAATTGACTTCCGCTCAAATCCAATACTCAGGAAAAACAACGACACGACATCATCGTTTCCAGGAGTTCCGGTCGCTCCAGATCCCGACGACCGGGCCGAAGATTTCTGCATCAAGAACCACGCCACCATCGTCCGGCCGCTGATGATCTTCGCTTTCGACATCATGATCCGGGAGACCCTCTCCCTGCCAGACACCGACCGGAAAGAAAACCGGCGGATCTGGTTCTGCATCGACGAGATCGGGAGCCTGGACCAGATCTCGGTCCTTTTCGACCTCCTGACGGTGGCGCGCTCCAAAGGTGGGTGCCTGCTGGTGGCCAACCAGGACCTGGGCCGCATCGAGGACATCTACGGGCGGGCCAACCGACGGACCTTCTACAACAACTTCAACACGAACTTCATCCTGCGGCTGAACGACCCCGACACCGCCGACTTCCTGAGCCAGAGCATCGGGGAACGGGAGGTGATCAAGGTGATGGGGTCCCGGCAGATGAGCCCCCGGGAGTCAGGGGACCGGAAGTCCTTCACCGACCAGGACAAGACGGAGAAGCTCATCCTGCCGTCGGAGTTCATCAACCAGCCGGACTTCCTCTGCGTCGTCAAGGTCTCCGGCCATGGGATCTCCGAAGGCGTCATCCCCCGGACCTTCTACGACCCCGTCGCCCCCCACTTCCTGGACCGCTACGCGGGGCAATCTGCGGAGGACGAGGCTCCTCTGGTAGGATCGGGGGGAACGGCACCTTTGATTGGTAAGCCTGAAAGCGAGGAAACAGAAACACCAGTCCCGTCCACCCCGATTGAGGGAGAAAGGGGCAACCTCATGTTTTAATCAGATTCCGCTTGCCGGGCGTCCTCTTTTACAAACGAAACACGAACTTGCCTGATTCGACAACTGATCAGAGAATGGGCGGGACGATCCAAGTTGATCGGCGAAACAGGAAATGGACGAGCGGGGTCGACGGATCTGGGCGGCTACCGAAGCGATGAGTTTGGGCCATGGAGGCATCACCCTTTTGTCGCGGGCAACGGGGATGGCCGTAAGCACGATTCGAGCGGGGCAGGCCGAGATTCGCAAGGGCAGAACAAGCCCGACCCCGAGCGAAAAACGGCGAGTTCGTTCACCGGGAGCTGGACGGAAGCCGATCACGGAGCGAGATGGAGAAATCGCTGAAGCGCTGGACCGGCTGGTGGAGCCGGAAGCCCGGGGAGATCCGATGTCTCCCTTGAGATGGACCAGCAAGAGCACGAGGACTCTGGCGGCTGAACTGACGAGGCAGAAACATCCTGTCAGTCATACCAAAGTGGCACAAATGCTCGAGAGCATGGGGTATCGCCTGCAGGGGACGCGAAAGACGAAGGAGGGATGCGAGCATCCGGACCGGGACCGGCAGTTTGCGCATATCAATGAGCAGGTCAAGCGTTTTCAAGAGCGTGGCCAGCCCGTTATTTCGGTCGACACCAAGAAGAAAGAGTTGGTGGGGGAATTCGCGAACAAGGGGCGGGAATACCAACCCAAGGGGTGTCCAGAAAAGGTTCGGGTGCATGATTTCATGGATTTGGAACTGGGCAAGGCGATTCCCTATGGGGTTTACGACGTGTCGTCAAACACCGGCTGGGTGAGTGTTGGAATCGATCATGATACGGCGCAGTTTGCGGTGAACACGATCCGCCAGTGGTGGGAGCGGATGGGTGTCCTGGTTTACAAAGAGGCGAGGGAGCTGTTGATCACGGCAGATGGGGGAGGAAGCAACGGCAGTCGCTCCCGTCTGTGGAAGGTGGAGCTTCAGAGATTGGCAGACGAGACGGGGTTGGTCATTGCCGTATGCCACCTGCCGCCGGGCACGAGCAAATGGAACAAGATCGAGCATCGGATGTTCTGTCATATCACGGAGAATTGGCGAGGCCGGCCGTTGCAAAGTCACGAGGTTATCGTCAATTTGATCGCCGGGACAAAGACCCGCAAAGGACTTCGAATACAGGCGGAATTGAACAAGGGGACGTATCCGCCGGGAGTGAAGGTTTCAGATGTGGACTTTGAGAAGCTAAACGTCCAGGCGGCTGAGTTTCACGGCAAAGACTGGAATTACACGATTGCACCTCGCCGCGATTTTGTTGATTAATTCATTTACGCGTCCTTACCGATCCTGGCGTCTCCCGGGGGGGTGGTCAGCTCCGCCCAGAGGTCGTCGGCTTCAAGCGGGTTGAAGGCGCGGATTCCCCGGACCTCGAACCTTCGCTCGCCGTTGTAGAGGACCACCCCGGGGTTGACCCCCCGGACGCCGAACGAAGGGAAACGTTCCAGAACCCGGACGAAATCGGGGGTGAAGGTGGCGGCGGACTTGATCTCGACAGGCGTCAGCGCTCCGCTCTCCCGGATGAGCAGGTCGACCTCGGCGCCGTTGGAGTCGCGGAAGAAGTACAGTTCCGGCCGAATCCCCCGGTTCAGGGCGCCCTTCACGATGTCGGCCACCACCAGGTTCTCGTACAGGTTGCCGCACAGGGGGTCCCGGGACGCCTGCTCCGCCGTGCGAATCCCCAGCAGGAAGGCCGCCAGGCCGACGTCCGTGAAGTAGATCTTCGGGGACTTGACCATCCGGCGGCGGATGTTCTCGAAGAAGGGGGGCAACTCGAACACCACGTACGACGCCTTCAGGACCGAGATCCAGTTGCGGAGGGTCGTCGCCGAAACCCCCACGTCGCTGGACAGGGAGGCCAGGTTCACGATATGAAAAACGCAAATCAAAAATCCGAATTGCATAATCCGAGTCATGATGCGGTGAAGACAGGCCACAGCGCCGCCGCCTCCAGCCCAGGAGCCAGTCGGGCAGGAAACGCCGGGCGATCCCGGCGATGTCGCTGTCGGGCCCGGAATCCATCGTCAGGATCAGCTTGGGGTGATTGTCGTCGATCCGGTAGAAGGGGCGGAGTTCCCTCGCCCGGACGGACTCGTCAAAGAGCAGGTACGCCACCTGGACATAGAGCCGCCCCCCCTGCTTTTCGGCCACGAAGTCCACCGCGTAATCGTTGTATCGGCCGACGGTGACGGTATATCCCCTCTGCCGGAGTTCGATGTAAACGATGTTTTCGAGGAAGGCCCCGATGTCCTTCTCCCGGTAGCCGAGCACCGCGTGTCGCAGGCCCAGATCGGACAAGTAGTACTTTTCGCTGGTCTCGAGCAGGCGGTGCCCCCTCAGGTCGTAGCGGGGAACGCGGTTGATGATGAAAGCCATTTCGCGGTGAAGCGCCGCAACGTCCGCCAGGTGGGCGTTCTCCAGGGACTCCATATAGACCCTTGACCGATCCAGTTCAAGACTGACGGCCTCGTAAAAAGTCGGAAATCGAACGGAAAAGTGGATGTAAGACCTTTGTTTGAGCCATCGCCCGGAGGGCGATGGTACATTTTGCGGGACCGTCAAGACTGATGATCCCGCAATAAATCGCCCATCGGATATTTCCCGCGAATGACGCCAATTGACGCGAATTCCGAATATAAAGAAATCAAATGACTTGTGATGTCGAAGGGTGCAGGTCGAGGTAATCCGCCGAGAGGCTCGGGGAAGACAGGGATTGCGGCAGAGTTGAACCCGGCCCCCCGATTATCGTATTATCTCGCGTCGCCGGCCGACACGTTCGTTGGCCGGCGACGCGACAAACATCATCCCGGAGGCGGACATGCTCAGTGTTCACACCCACAGATTCAACCGACGAAAGGCGATCCAGACGGCGCTCTTCTGCCTGACGCTCATGGTGGGGATCACCATCGGCGCCGCGGTGACGATGCGAGTGTCGGCCGATACCCTCAAGCCGTCCACCCTCAAACTCCAGGGCAAGGGCTCCCCCCTGATGCTGGGGCAGGACATCACAGTCCAGAACGGCTTTTCCCAGGTGGCGGAGACGGTGAAGCCCGCCGTGGTCAGCATCCGGACCAAGCAGACGGTCCGCGTCCGCGGCATGGAGTTCAGCCCCTTCGGCAACGACGAGATGTTCCGCCGCTTCTTCGGCGACGATTTCGGTTTCCCGGGCCAGGGGCAGCCGCGTGATTTCGTCCAGCGCTCGGGCGGTTCCGGCGTCATTGTGGACAGCGAGGGCTACATCGTCACCAACAACCACGTGGTGGGCAACGCCGACAACATCGTGGTGAAGGTCCACCAGGACGGCGACAGCAAGGAGTACGACGCCCGGGTGGTGGGGTCGGACCCCGAGACCGACCTCGCCGTGATCAAGATCAAAGGGCCCAAACCCTTCAAGTTCGCCGCCCTCGCCGACCCCGAGACCGTGAAGGTGGGCGACTGGGTCCTGGCCGTGGGCAACCCCTTCGGCCTCGAGGAGACCATCACCGCCGGCATCGTCAGCGCCAAGGGGCGGCGGGTCAACTCCCAGTCCCTCTTCAGCAGCTACATCCAGACCGACGCCGCCATCAACCCCGGCAACAGCGGCGGCCCCCTGGTGAACATGCGGGGCCAGGTGGTGGGGATCAACACCTTCATCGAGTCCCCCAACGGCGGCAACATCGGGATCGGCTTCGCCATCCCCGCCGACGTGGTGATCAGCGTCTACAACCAGCTCACCGAGTACGGGAAGATGACCCGGGGCCAGCTCGGCATCATCATGAACCCCCTGCCCATGAGCGACGGCCTGGCCAAACACTTCAAGCTGAAGGAGGCCAAGGGCGTCATCGTGACGGAGCTGCAGGAGGGCGATTCCCCCGCCAAGACCGCCGGCATCCAGCCGGACGACGTCATCGTGGCCTTCAACGGCAAGCCGGTGGCCGGCCCGGACGAACTCCGGGAGATGGTGGCCACCACCGCCCCGGGCACCGAGGTCCCCGTGACCCTGATGCGCGACGGGAAAGAGGTCCCCGTGAAGGTGAAGCTGGCGGAGCGCCCGAAGCCGCGGCAGGAAGAGGCCGGAAAGCCGACCAACCTCGACGAGGAGGAGAAGGAAACCAAGCCGGAGATCGGCCTCTCCGTGGACGAGGTCCCCCTCCGGATGGCCCAGGCCCTCTCCATCCCCTCCGACGAGGGCGTCATGGTGACCGAGGTCAAGCCCGGCTCTCTCGCCGAGGAGGCCTACCTGAGGCCCCAGGACCTCATCGTGGCCATCAACGGGGCGAAGGTCTCGTCGGTGCGGGACTTCGTGGACCGGGTCCGGGCGCTGCGCCCGGGCGAGGAGATGGTCCTGAAGGTGTTCCGGTTCAGCTCCCGGACCCAGAAGACCATCCTGTACCTGACCATCACCAAGCCGTAAGCGTGCCGCGGCCCGCCGGGCCGCGGGGCGTTCGCCCGATTCACCCGCCGACCGCGGCCTCCGGGGCCGCGGTCGGCGTTTTCCGGAGGCGTGCAGCGTGAGCGTCGTTCACCTGGAAGTGAATAGCCGGCAACGGAACGAGTTCGTGGACATCACGGCGTCGGTCGTGTCGGCCGTGGGGCGGGCCGGCTGGCGCGACGGCGTGGTGACGGTCTTCAACCCCCACACCACCGCCGGCCTCACCCTCAACGAGGGGGCCGACCCCTCCGTCCGGCGGGACATCCTGGAAACCCTTTCCCGTCTTGTTCCGCTCCGGGGGGACTACCGGCACGCGGAGGGCAACTCGGACGCCCACGTCAAGGCAACCCTCACGGGCTCCAGCGTCGCCGTCCCGCTGGAGGGCGGGCGCCTCCTGCTGGGCACCTGGCAGGCCATCTACTTCTGCGAGTACGATGGCCCCCGCCGCCGCCAGGTCCTGGTCTCCTTCACCGGCTGAAGCCTTCCCCCAGAACGCGGGAGACTCCTTTCCCGGCCTCACGCCAGGGCGCCAAGCCGCCAAGCCTCGCCAAGACATTCCGAAACATCCTTCGGGCTCTGCGCGTCTTTGCGTCTTGGCGCCTTGGCGTGAGGCTTTTAACGTCGCTATTCGCCCTCGACGCCGGCGATCTCGCAGACCCAGCGGGGGACTTCCGGTTCGTCGCCGAAGAAGTCCCTCTTGCAGCCCCGGCTCAGCGCCCATCGGTGCAGCCAGGAGATCCCGCCCCGGCCGGTGAAGGTGTCCGCGGACGCGTAGGCCGGGTCGGCAAGGGCGTCCGCCAGGGGGACGAAATCGTACCCCCGCTCCCGGAGCCCGGCCAGGAGGCGGTCGATGCAGTGGGCGTTGAGGGCGTTGGCGTGCACCAGGAGCACCTGGGGGACCTCCCGGTCGAAGAGCTTGCGGGACTGGTCCTCGAAGTAGGCCACCTTGCGGAGCATGTAGCCGAGGTAGTCCTCGCGGATACGCCGGGCGCCCTCGAGGTCGCCCAGGTCGAAGCAGCAGCGGTAGGCGCTGGCGTAGATCCACTCGCCGTTGTCCACGGTGACCGGGGCGACGGTGTAACCCCGCGCCGCCAGGAAATCGTTCACCCGCTGCCGGACCTCCAGCGACCGGCCGGTGTGGAGGCAGGGGTGACGGAAGTAGCGCAGACGACCGCCCCGGGCTTCGATCGCTTCCCTCAACCCTTCCTCTCCGAGCACGACGTCCTTTTCGAAAACCTCCGGCGAGACGGCGTGCAGGCTCGGGTGGGAGAAGGTGTGGTTGCCCAGCTCCATCCCCGCGTCGAGCCACAGGTCCAGGATCGCGGCGAGTTCAGGGACGGTCCGACCGTCGCGCCGGGTCTTGGCCATGTTGACGAAGCCCGTCGCGGGGACGTCGGCCGCTTTCAGCTTTCCCAGCAGGGTCTCGGTCATGGCCCGGAAGTCCGCCGGGGAGCCCCCGGGGACCTGTACCCCCACCAGGTCGTCCACGGTGACGACCATGACGCGCCCTTTCCCTTCGGCGCCCCGCGGGGCCGGCGGAGCACCCTCCGCCAGGGCGGCCGCCGCGAAGAACGTGCAGAACAGCCAGGGGAAAAGCGTGCGTGTCCCCCGTCGGGCAAGGGGTTTCGGGATTCGGCGGGCTGGAGGGGTGGACAAATTCATGGCAGGCTCCCGTGGAAAATCGGACCGATCGGTCGAATCCGACCGATCCGACCGAGTATACGCCGGAACCGCTTCCGGGTTCAGGGAAAACCCCCTGCGCCTCCGCGCGAGATTTCTGTTCAAAAGACTCGCGCGGAGCCGCTGAGCCGCCGGGGGCAGCAAGATAAACCGCCCGGATGCCTGCCGGGAGAATTTCACCGTGGTGGGAAAGGATCTGGTGAGAACGCCTGTTGTTCACCGATTTCGGGGATCGACAAACCCTGGCAGATTTTTCGGGCCAACTTGTTCGCGATTTCGGTGTGGCGGGGAACGGCCTCGATGGCGCCGGTCTCCGGATTGCACCAGAGCGAGTGCTCCTTGCCCTCCCTTTTGAGGTAACACCCGTATTTGCGCAAATGACGAAGAAACTCGCTGCGCTTCACCCGATGGCCACCGTTTCGCACAGGGCGTCCGCCGGGACCCCGCGCAGGGCGTCCTCGCGCCGGTCCTGGAGAATCAGGGCAATGGCTTCGGCCAGATTACCGCGGGCTTCTTCCTTCGTCAATCCCTGGCCGTTGGCGCCGGGCACTTCCGGACAATAGGCGACGAACCACTCGCCATCCCGCTCGATGATCGCCGTAAACTCGTTGTGCATGGTTGTTCCCTCGGGAATCGCTTGAAGTGATTATACCAGAAAATCGGCCCGATCGGGCGGATCCGACCGATCGGTCAGAGTATACGCCGGAACCGTTGCCGAGTTCCGTGGAAAAGGCCCTGCGCCTCGGCGCCTCGGCGCGGGTTTGGGCTCGACCGGCCCGCGCGGGCCCGCCGAGCCGCCGAGCCGCGTGGAAGAAGAGCGTCAGGAGCGCTCGGGGGTGTGAATCGTGTCTTCCAGGGCGATCCCGGCGGCGGTGCAGGCGGCCCGGAAGGTGGCGGGGGGAGGGGCCTCGAGGATCGTCTCGTCGAAGCACCGGGTGGTGGGGAGGTGGAGTCGCCAGGCGTGGAGCAGGGTGTGCCCCGGGTCGAGCGCCGCCCGGAGACGGGAGTCCCGTACCCCCCGGTGGCGGGGCCCGCCGTAGAGGTCGTCACCCACGACGGGGTGGCCCGCGGCGGCCAGGTGGACCCGGATCTGGTGGGTTCGCCCCGTTTCGGGGAACAGGACGGCCAGGGAGACATGGGGCGCCCGGGCGAGGACGCGGTACCGGGTCCGGGCCGGGCGGCCGTCCGGGTCGGGCCGCATGCGCCGCCGGTCCCGGCGGTCGGGGCCCAGCGACAGGTCGAACCGCCCCTCGGCAGGTGACGGGCGTCCCCAGCAGAGGGTCAGGTAGACCCGTTTCAGGCGCCCCTCGGCCAGCAGGCGGGAACAGGTGCGGTGAGCGTCCTCGTCCCGGGCCAGAAGGACCAGGCCCGAGGTCCCCACGTCCAGCCGGTGGACGAGGAAAAGGCCGTCCGGCTCCAGGCCGTGGCCTTGCCGCACGTCGGGGGGGAGGGCGCCCAGCAGGCGCGCAACGGCGGCACCCGGTTCGCGGCGGGGGGTGGCCAGGCTCACGCCGGGGGGCTTGTCGATGGCCACGACCCGGCCGTCGTCCCACAGCAGCGCGGTGCTGCCCTGCCCATCCCGTCCGAAATCCACCGTGCCCTCCCGAAGCCGAAAACCGGCCGCGAAAAGACTTTTTACCACGGAATGCGTCGAGGAGGAAATAAACCACGGATTAACACGGATGGACACGGATCATCCGGATGCTCCAGAAAAAACAGGCGGTCTTTACCTCTCGCAAAGGCGCAAAGACGCAAAGCCTCGCAAAGCCGGAAGCGGAAAATGGGGGTTCCTTTGCGAGGCTTTGCGTCCTGGCGTCTTTGCGAGAGACCGGATACGTCGATTCCGGAACCGGATCAGCACAAACGGGGCCTTTTAGCCCAGGGGCATGCCGGACGACGCTGCTGGGATTCCCTCCTCCGTCCCCGCATCGGGTTTCCCCGCTCTGAAAGCGGTGGGAGCCCACCGATGATCTCAAATCTTGCTCATTTTGCCAAAGATCTTACTTCGTAGGGACTACAGCCCACAGCCTTCTCCCCGGAGTCCGCCGCATGAGGGGAAATCGGCCTGATAAAGGGAGTTCTTTGCCTTGACAACCCTTTTCCCGGGTTGTAATATTCGCTTTCGTCCCGCAAAATCGCCCCGAACGGAGACCGGCGGTGAAAATCCACGAATACCAAGCCAAGGAAATCCTCAACCGGTACGAGGTGCGCACCCCCCGGGGCCGCGTCGCCACGGTGCCGGAAGAGGTGTACGACATCGCCCGCCAGCTGGGCGGCACGGTGGTGGTGAAAGCCCAGATTCACGCCGGGGGCCGCGGCAAGGCCGGCGGCGTGAAGCTGGCCCGCACCCCCGAGGAGGCGGAGGCCATTGCCCGGGACCTGCTGGGCCGGAAGCTCTTCACCCCCCAGACGGGCCCCGAGGGGCGGACCGTCCGGCGGGTGCTGGTGGAGGAAGGGCTGAACATCCGCCGGGAGTACTACCTGGGCGTCGTGGTGGACCGCGCCGCGCAGCGCATCGTCTTCATGGCCTCCGCCGAGGGCGGCGTGGAGATCGAGGAGGTGGCCGCCCGCAACCCCGGGGCCATCCTGCGGGAGCACATCGACCCGGCCGTGGGTTTCCGTCGGTTCCAGGCGCGGAAACTGGCTTACCGGCTGGGTATCGACCCGGCGATCGTCCCCAAGGCGGCGAAGTTCC
This sequence comes from Acidobacteriota bacterium, assembly GCA_018001935.1. NCBI lineage: Bacteria > Pseudomonadati > Acidobacteriota > Acidobacteriota bacterium. The sequence continues at coordinate 73,201 of JAGNHB010000017.1, read as the reverse complement.
TGGAGGGCCTCTACGAGGCCTTCTGCCAGTCGGACGCTTCCATGGCGGAGATCAACCCCTTCGTCGAGACGGTGGAAGGGGAGTTCTACGCCCTGGACGCCAAGATCAACCTCGACGACAACGCCCTGTTCCGGCAGCCCGTCGCGGCCGCCATGCGGGACTACACCGAGGAGGAGCCGCTGGAGATCGAGGCGTCCCGGCACGGGCTGAACTACATCAAGCTGGACGGCAACATCGGGTGCATGGTGAACGGGGCCGGGCTGGCCATGGCCACCCTGGACATCATCACCCTCTGCGGCGGAAAACCCGCCAATTTCCTGGACGTCAGCGGCGGCGCCACCGAGGCTTCCGTCTCGGCGGCCTTCCGGATCCTCCTGGCGGACCCCGCCGTCAAGGCCGTTCTGGTCAACATTTTCGGCGGCATCGTGCGCTGTGACATCATCGCCCGGGGCATTCTCGGTGCGGTGAAGAACACGGGCCTGAGCGTGCCCCTGGTCATCCGGCTCGAGGGGACCAACGTGGAGGAGGCGAAGGCCCTGCTCCGCGAGTCCGGACTGGACCTGATCCTGTCCGGGGATATGAAGGACGCCGCCCGGAAAGTCACCGACTGCGTGCAGAGCGCCTGACCCGCCCTGCAACATCACGAGAGAGGTGTAACGTGGCGATTCTGGTGGACAACGAAACCCGCGTGGTCGTCCAGGGGTTGACGGGCCGCGAGGGGACCTTCCACGCCCTTCAGTGCCGGAACTACGGCACGAAGGTCGTCGCCGGCGTCACGCCCGGGAAGGGAGGGGTGCTTCACGAAGGGATCCCGGTGTTCAACACGGTCTGGGAAGCGGTCCGTCAGGCCGGCGCGAACACCTCGCTGATCTTCGTCCCGCCTTCGCAGGCCGCGGACGGCATCCTCGAGGCGGCCGACGCCGGGATCGCGCTGGTGGTCTGCATCACCGAGGGGATCCCGACCCGGGACATGCTCCAGGTCGTCACCTTCCTGAAAGACCGCCCGACCCGCCTCGTCGGCCCCAACTGCCCCGGCGTCATCTCCCCCGGCCAGTGCAAGGTGGGGATCATGCCGGCGGCCATCCACAGCGAGGGCTGCGTGGGGATCATCAGCCGCAGCGGCACCCTGGCCTACGAGGCCGTCAGCCAGGTGACCCGCCGGGGATTCGGCCAGTCCACGAGCCTGGGCATCGGTGGCGACCCCATCATCGGCACGAGTTTCACCGACGCGCTGAAACTCTTCAACGACGATCCCCGGACCGAAGCGGTGGTGATGATCGGCGAGATCGGCGGCACCGCGGAAGAGGAAGCGGCGGCCTGGGTCCAGGCGCACGGGAAGAAGCCCGTGGTCGCCTTCATCGCGGGGCGGACCGCCCCGCCCGGGCGCCGCATGGGTCATGCCGGCGCCATCATCGCCGGCGGCAAGGGCACGGCGGCGGACAAGATGAACGCACTCCGGAAGGCCGGGGTCACCGTGGCGGACAGCCCCGCTGAGATCGGGGCCGCCGTCGAATCCATCCTGAAACCGAGGACACAGTCATGACGGAAACCAAGGAAAAGAAAGTGCACGAGATCGTCATCATCCCGGAGAACTGCAAAGGGTGCGGGATCTGCGTGGAATTCTGCCCCACCCACGCCCTGGGCCTGAAGAAGGGGAAGGTCGTCGTGGTGGCGCTCGAGAGCTGCGTCGGCTGCCAGCTCTGCGACATCCGCTGCCCGGATTTCGCCATCATGGTGGACAACCCCCACGCTCACCGGATGATCAAGAACAAACCCCCCAAAGAGGTCCCGACCAATGAAGATTAAGGAATCCCGTTTCGTCTCGGGCAACGAGGCCTGTGCGCTGGGCGCCATGTACGCCGGGTGCAATTTCTTCGCCGGTTACCCCATCTCCCCCTCCTCCGAGATCGCGGAGTACGTCTCCGCCCTGCTCCCGAAGAAGGGCGGCCGTTTCATCCAGATGGAGGACGAGATCGCCGCCATGGGAGCCATCATCGGCGGCTCCCTGGCCGGCGCCAAGGTCTTCACCGCCACCAGCGGCCCGGGGTTCTCCCTCAAGCAGGAGAACCTGGGCTTCGCCTGCATGGCCGAAGTCCCCTGCGTCGTGGTGAATGTCATGCGCGGCGGGCCCTCCACCGGGGCGCCCACGTCGCCGGCGCAGGCGGACATCCTCCAGGCCCGGTGGGGGACCCACGGCGATCACCCCATCATCGTCACCTGCCCCACCACGATCCAGGAGATTTTCCAGGAAACCATCCGGGCTTTCAACCTGGCGGAACGGTTTCGCAACCCGGTGATCTTCCTCCTGGACGAGATCAACGGCCACATGCGCGAGAAGATCGACATCCCGGAGCCCGGGGAGATCGAGTTGTGGGAACGCCCGCGGCCGACGAACCCGGTGGGGTGGACGACGCCCTACGAGCGCAACGCCGAGGGGGTGGCCCTGCTGCCCGACTACGGGACCGGCAGCCGCTTCCACGTCACCGGCCTCGACCACGGCCTCACGGGCTTCCCCACGGGCAGCCCCGAGATCCGGCAGGCGCTTCACCACGCCCTCATGGCCAAGATCGACCGGAACCGGGACGCCATCTGGAAGAGCGACCGGTTCATGGACGAAGACGCGGAGGTCCTCATCATCGCGTTCGGGTCCACTGCGCGCTCCGCCCGCCGCGCCGTGGAGCTCCTCCGCGCCGACGGCGTCAAGGCCGGCCTCTACCGGCCGATCACCCTTTACCCCCTGCCCGAGGACGAGATCTACGAAGTCGCCCGGACCCGGCGCAAGCTGGTGGTCCCCGAGATGAACCTGGGACAGTTCGTCCTGGAAGTGCGGCGCATCGTGGGCCGCGAGATGCCCATCGCCCAGGTCAACCGGACCGACGGCGAGCCCATCACCCCCGACCAGATCATGGCCGCGGTGCTCAACAACTGAAGCGGAGGAAAATATGCCCCCGAGAAGCTTCGACTACGCCCATTACGTCCGTTCCCAGTACATCCCGCACATCTGGTGCCCGGGGTGCGGGCACGGCATCGTTCTCAAGTCCATCCTCCGCACCCTGGACCGGATGGGCATCGACAAGGACAACACCATGTTCGTGTCGGGGATCGGCTGCTCCTCCCGCGCGGTGGGTTACGTGGACTTCAACACCCTCCACACCACCCACGGCCGTGCCCTGGCCTTCGCCACCGGCATCAAGCTCGCCCGCCCCGACATGAAGGTGATCGCGGTCAGCGGCGACGGCGACGCCCTCGCCATCGGCGGCAACCACTTCATCCACGCCTGCCGCCGCAACATCGACATCACCCTGGTGGTGTTCAACAACTACATCTACGGCATGACGGGCGGGCAGTACTCCCCAACCACGCCGGTGAAGTCGTTCGCGTCCACCGCCCCGTACGGGGCCGTGGAGCCCCCCTTCGACGTCTGCTCGCTGGCCGCCGGCGCCGGGGCCACCTACGTCGCCCGGGAGACCGCCTTCAACGCCACGTCCCTGGACCGGTTCATCGAGAAGGCCATCCTCAACAAGGGGTTCTCGGTGGTGGAAGCCCTCAGCCAGTGCCCCACCTATTACGGGCGCAAGAACAAGCAGCGGACCGCGGTGGACGGCCTGAAGTGGCAGAAGGACGTCGTGGTCTCGGTGAAACGGGCCAGGGAGATGTCACCCGAGCAGCTCCAGGGCAAGATCCTGGTCGGCGAACTCTTCAACGCCCCCCGCCCCGAGTACGTCGAGCAGTACCAGAAAGTGATCGAGATGGCCCAGTCCTCGAACGAGGAATGATCTGCAAGTTAACCACTGGAAACGGAGGAATTTATGTACGAGCGATATGAAATCCGCCTCGCCGGGTCCGGGGGACAGGGGCTGGTCCTGGCCGGCGTGATCCTGGGGGAGGCGGCGTCCGTCTATGAGAACCTGTACGCCGTCCAGTCCCAGTCCTACGGCCCGGAGGCCCGTGGCGGCGCCAGCAAGTCCGAGGTGATCATCGGGACCCAGGCCGTCAGCTACCCCAAGGCCACCTGCCCGGACCTCCTCCTGGCGCTGACCCAGGAGTCCTACGACAAGTACGCCAAGGCCACCCGGAAGGGCGGTTACATCGTCTACGACTCCGAGGCGGTCGAACCGAAACCGGAAACCGAGTGGAAGCAGATCGGCATCCCCATCACCGACCTCGCGCGGAAGGAGATCGGCCGGGAGATGGTGGTCAACATCATTGCGCTGGGGATCATCCAGGAACTCACGAAGGTGGTCACCCTGGACGCCCTGAAAAAAGCCGTCGCCAACCGCGTGCCCAAGGGGACGGAGGCGATCAACCACAAGGCGCTCCAGGTGGGGATCGACGCCATGAGCCGGCACACGTCCCGGTGAGCCCCGGTGGTCGAAACCCCCAAACCGATCAGACCGTAAACGTTCCCGCGCGACCTGCGCGGGAACTTCCTTTTCCCGCCCGGGGAGGGCGAACCCGTCCCAAGGGGAGGACCGAGATGAAAGCGTACGCCGTCCCGTGCCGGTTGAAGAGCACCCTGGCGACCCCCCTGGGCGCCCTGGTGATCCTGCTGGCCCTGTCTTCCTGCGGGGGAGGCGGGGAGGCCCGGAAGGGCCCCAACCCCGCCGCCGAGGTGGTCCCGGTGCTCGCGGCCGTTGCGGGGCAGAAGGACGTCCCCGTCCAGATCCGGGTCATCGGCAACGCCGAGGCCATCAAGGCCGTCACCGTCAAGACCATGGTCAACGGGGAATTGACCGGGGTGGCGGTGAAGGACGGGGACGAGGTTCGCGCGGGGCAGTTGCTGTTCACCATCGATTCCCGGCCCTACGAGGCGTCGCTGAAGCAGGCCCAGGCCGTCCTGGAGAAGGACCTGGCCCAGGTCCGCCAGGTGGAGGCCACCATGGGCAAGAACCTCGCCCAGATCGCCAATGCCGAGCGGGACCTGAAGCGCTACGAAGACCTTCTCGCCAAGGGGGCCGCCTCCCGCCAGCAGGTGGACCAGGCCCGGACGCTCCGCGACACGCTCAAGGCCTCGGTGGACGCCGACGCGGCGTCCCTGGACCTCGCGCGCGAGGTGGTGAAGACCGACCGGGCCACCATCGAGTCCATCAAGGTGCAGCTCAGCTACTGCACGATCTGCGCCCCGATGGCCGGCCGGGCCGGCAACATCCTCGTTCAGCGCGGCAACGTGGTGAAGTCCAACGACACGTCGCTGATCACCCTCAACCAGATCGCCCCCATCTACGTTTCCTGCACGGTCCCGGAGCAGCGCATCCAGGAACTCATGGCCGCCTGGAAGGCGAAGTCTCTCCGGATGACGGTGGTGGTCCCCGGCGACGAGAAGAACCCCATCGACGGGGAGGTCAGCTTCCTCGACAACGCCGTGGACCGCAGCACGGGGACCATCAAGCTGAAGGGGACCTTCGTCAACGCCGACCGGAGGCTCTGGCCCGGCCAGTACGTGAACGTGGCCCTGACGCTTTCCGAGCGGGCCTCCGCCCTCACCGTGCCCACCGCGGCGGTCCAGGCGGGGCAGCAGGGGACCTACGTCTACCGGGTCAAGCCGGACCAGACGGTGGAGTCCGTGAACGTGACCACCGGCCCCGAGTACGGCGAGGATACCATCGTGGAGTCCGGGCTCCGGCCGGGTGACCGGGTGGTCACCGACGGCCACCTGCGGCTGGCGCCCGGGCGCAAGGTGGAGCTCCGGCAGGGCCTGAACGGGAAGTGAGGCCCCGCCCGGGGACGACACCATGAACATAGCCGAAACCTTCATCCGGCGGCCGGTCGCCACCACCCTTCTGATGCTCTCGCTGCTGATCTTCGGGGCGATGGGGTACCGCCTCCTCCCGGTGAACGACCTCCCCAACGTAGACTTCCCCACCATCAGCGTGAGCGCCTCCCTCCCGGGCGCCAGCCCGGAGACCATGGCCGCGGCCGTGGCCACGCCCCTGGAGAAGCAGTTCTCCACCATCGCCGGGGTGGACTCCATGACCTCGTCGAGCGCCCTGGGGGGGACCAACATCACGCTGCAGTTCAGCCTCGACCGCGACATCGACGCCGCCGCCCAGGACGTCCAGACCGCCATCGCCCAGACCCTCGGCCAGCTCCCGCGCGACATGCCCAACCCGCCCACCTACCGGAAGGTGAACCCCGCGGACCAGCCCATCGTGTTCATGGCCCTGAGTTCAGCCAACCTGCCGCTCTCCACCGTGGACGAGTACGCCCAGACCTTCATCGCCCAGCGCATCTCCATGATCAACGGCGTGGCCCAGGTCCAGGTCTACGGGTCCCAGAAGTACGCGGTCCGGGTCTGGGTGGACCCGGACGCCATGAGCATCAAGGGGATCGGGATCGACGAGGTGGTGACGGCGGTCCAGCGGGCGAACCAGAACCTCCCGGCGGGGACGCTGGACGGGGACCGGAAGTCCTTCACCCTCATGCCGGACGGCCAGCTTTACAAGGCGGAATCCTACCGGCCCGTCATCGTGGCCTACCGGAACGGCGCCCCGGTCCGCCTCCAGGAGATCGGCACCGCCGTGGACAGCGTGGAGAACGACAAGGTGGCGGCCTGGTTCCGGGACAAGCGGGCCATCGTCCTGGCGGTCCAGCGCCAGCCCGGCACCAACACCGTCGAGGTGGCGGAGAACATCCGCAAGCTCCTGCCCGTCATGCGGAAGCAGATCCCGCCCGCCATCAACCTCGAGATCCTCTTCGACCGTTCCGAAACCATCCGGGAGTCGGTGGACGACGTCAAGTTCACCCTGGTCCTGACCATGGTGCTGGTGGTCCTGGTGATCTTCGTCTTCCTCCGGAGCTTCACGGCCACCGTGATCCCGAGCCTGGCGCTCCCCATGTCGGTGGTGGGCACCTTCGCGGTGATCTACGCCATGGGGTTCAGCGTCAACAACCTCACCCTGATGGCCCTCACGCTGGCGGTGGGGTTCGTGGTGGACGACGCCATCGTCATGCTGGAGAACATCGTCCGGCACGTGGAGATGGGAAAGCCGCCCATGAAGGCCGCGCTGGACGGGGCGAAGGAGATCGGCTTCACCATCGTCTCCATGACCATCTCGCTGGCAGCCGTGTTCATCCCGCTGGTCTTCATGGGCGGCATCGTCGGACGCCTCTTCCGGGAGTTCGCCCTGACCATCTGCGTGGCCATCCTGGTGTCGGGGGTCGTCTCCCTGACCCTGACCCCCATGCTCTGCAGCCGCTTCCTGCACGCGCACCGGGAACGGCGCAACGTGCTTTACCGCTGGTCGGAAAAGGGTTTCGACCTTCTTCTGAAGCTGTACGAGGTCACCCTCCGCTTCGCCGTGCGGCACCGCTTCGCCACGATGGTCGTCTCGGCGGCCATGCTGGCGGGCATGGTGCACTTCTTCGGCGTCATCCCCAAGGGCTTTCTCCCCAACGAGGACAACAACCAGGTCATGATCTCCACGGAGGCCGTCGAGGGGATTTCCTTCGACGACATGAAGCGCCACCAGCTCGAGCTCGCCGCGGTCCTGCTGAAGGACCCCAACGTGGACGCCTTCATGTGTTCGGTGGGTTCGGGCGGTCCCAATGCGTCCGGCAACACCGGCCGTTTCTTCATTCGTCTCAAGCCCCGGAAGGAGCGCAGGCTGACGGCGGAGCAGTTCGTGGAGGCGGTCCGCCCCGCCCTCAACCGGACGCCGGGGATACGGGCCTTCCTCACCATCCCCCCGCCCATCACCATCGGGGGTCGGTGGGCCCGGAGCCAGTACCAGTTCACCCTCCAGAGCCCCGACACCGACGACCTCTACCAGGTGTCGGCCGCCCTCGAGAAACGGATGAAGGAACTCCCCGAAATTCAGGACGTCACCAGCGACCTCCAGCTCCGCAACCCGCAGGTGGACATCGACCTGGACCGCGACCTGGCCTCGAGCCTCGGCATCACCGTCCAGCAGATCGAGGAGACCCTCTACAGCGCCTACGGCTCCCGCCAGGTCTCCACCATCTACGCCCCCAACAACCAGTACCGGGTGATCGTGGAACTCCTCCCGGAAGACCAGCTCGACCCGGCTGCGCTCGCGAAGCTCTACGTGCGCTCCTCCTCCGGCAAGCTCGTCCCGCTCAACGCCGTCGCCCGGCTGAACCAGGTCCAGGGGCCCCTGTCGGTGAACCACCAGGGCCAGCTCCCGGCGGTGACCCTCTCCTTCAACCTCAAGCCCGGGATCTCCCTCGGGACCGCGGTGGACTCCGTCACGGAGGCGGCCCGGAAAATCACCCCCGACACCGTGAGTTCCTCCTTCCAGGGGACGGCCCAGGCCTTCGAGGCGTCCATGCAGGGGATGGGGATGCTGCTGATCCTGTCGATCTTCGTCATCTACGTCATCCTGGGGATCCTCTACGAGAGCTTCATCCACCCCGTGACCATCCTGTCCGGGCTCCCCTCCGCCGGGCTCGGCGCCCTCCTCATCCTGCTCCTCTTCCGGGTCGAGCTGAACCTGTACGGCCTGGTGGGGATGGTGATGCTCATCGGCATCGTGAAGAAGAACGCCATCATGATGATCGACTTCGCCCTCGAGGCGCAGCGGAAGCAGGGGAAGCCGCCCGCGGAGGCCATCGTGGACGGTTGCCTGATCCGGTTCCGGCCCATCATGATGACCACCATGGCGGCCCTGATGGGGACCCTGCCCATCGCTCTCGGGATGGGCGCCGGCGCGGAGTCCCGACGGCCCCTGGGCCTGGTGGTGGTCGGCGGGTTGCTCATCTCCCAGGTGGTCACCCTCTACCTGACGCCTGTCTTCTACATCTACATGGAACTCATCAAGGCCCGCCTGCAGCGGCGCCGGGCATCGGACGCGAGCCCGCCGGACGTCGCCCCGGACCTGGCCCCGGGAGGGGCGGAATGAGGGTGGTCCGGGGGGCGGACGCCGCGAGGGGAGCCTTCCGGTCCCCCGCGGTGACCATCGGCATCTTCGACGGGGTCCACCTCGGTCACCGGGCCCTCCTCGAGGCGGTTCGCGGGGCGGCGTCCCGGCATGGCGGCGCGTCCGTGGTCCTGACCTTCGATCGTCACCCCCTCCGCCTCTTCGCCCCGAAGAAAGCCCCGCCCGCCCTGCAGGCCCCCGACGAGAACCTCGCCCTCATCGCCGCCTCGGGGGTCGACGGCGCCGTGGTCCTCCCCTTCGACGAGGCCCTCGCCGGGACGAGCGCCGGGACCTTCCTCTCGGACGTCCTCGGGGAGGCCCTGGGCGTCCGGGCCGTGGTGCTGGGGGAGAAGTTCCGTTTCGGAAAGGGCGGGGCGGGCGACCTGGCGCTGGTTCGGGAGACGGGGGTGCGGCTGGGCTGGGAGACCGTGGTCCTCCCCAAGGTGAGCGTCGGGGGGCACGTGGTGTCCAGCACCCGCATCCGGACGCTGATCGCCGGCGGCAAGCTCGAGGAGGCCGCCCGGATGCTGGGGCGCCCCTACGCCGTCACGGGCGTCGTGGAACCGGGCCTTCACCTCGGGCGTTCCCTCGGGTTCCCGACGGCCAACCTGAGGCCCCGCATCCCCCTCCTGCCGCCGCCGGGCGTCTACGCCGGGCGCGTGGCCGTCGGGGTCTCTCCCGGCGTGGGCCCGGAGGGAGCCGTCCTCTCCCCGGCCGCCCCGGCCGGTCTGGCCGCTTCGCCCTTCCACGTCAGCCGGGCCGGGGCGACGACGGGCTTTCCCGCCGGGCCCGTTCCCGGCACTCCGCTCGCGCCGAACCCGGCGTTTCCGGGGGAAGGGGCGCCGTGGCTCCCGGCGGTGGTCAGCATCGGGCACCGCCCCACCATCCCGGGCGTTCCCCACCACAAGAAGGTGTTCGAGGCCCACCTGCCCGGTTTCGACGGGGACCTCTACGGGAAGGCCCTCGTCGTCCGCCTCTACCGCAAGTTGCGCGACGAGGTCCGCTTCCCGTCTCTCGACGCCCTCCGCACCCGGATCGCCGCCGACGTCGCGGAAGCCCTCCGCTGCCTGGACGATACCCGCCTCTGACCCGGGACCTGGACGAACCCGCGACCTTTCCTTTGCCGACCGCGAATCCCGCGAACCGCCGCGAAGCGAAGAGAGGAAATACCAGAAAAAGGGCATCCATCCAGAAGGAGTCCCCCGCGTTCGTATCAGGCCTCAGGGGGACCGGTGTCGCGGCTTTCCATCAACCACCGCCATACCGGTTGGGCCTTCACTTTCCACCGGTCGATGCGCCGCTCCCAGGTCTCGTTCCAGGTCAGACAGGTCAGGCGATCGCAGGAGAGGTCCCTCGCCGCGGCGGCCAGGCCAGTCAGTTCACGCTTGAAGGTCTTGGGCGAAGGGGTCTCATAAGCCACCTGGATCAGTTCGGCCGTTGTGTTCCCCTCGCGGACGACGAAGTCGCACTCCCTGCTGCCGGCGGATTTGTAGGAATAGAAGCGGTTTCCCCGGCGGAGCAGTTCCAGGGCAACCAGGTTTTCCAGCAGTCGGCCCCGGTCCGGCAGACTCTTGAACTTGACGGCATCGATCAGGCCGAGGTCTATGGAATACGCTTTTCGGGGAGCCTTGAACAGCTCCTTAAGCTTCGGGGAGTAACGCTCCACCGAAAAGAAGAGGTATGACTCCGCCAGGTAGGCGGTGTAGTTCTCCACGGTATGAACACTTCGGAAACCAAGAGCCCCTCTGATGGCATTGAACGTGTACTCGCTGGAGTGATTGGAGGTGAGGTAGAGAGCCAGTTCATGGAGTTTCCGCGGGTATTTGACCCGGTACCGCTTAACAACATCCTTGAAAAGGACGCTTTCGAAAAGGGTGGCGAGATAGCTCTTTGCCTGTACCCCCCCGATGACGACTTCGGGGTAACCGCCGGTTTCGAGGTATTGGCCGAAGCGATGGAGCATCACGGCTTCGGGATCGGGCATGCCCTGCCTTGCGGTTTCTCCCCGGGCGAGACAGTACTCCCGGAAAGAGAACGGCAGAATCCGGAATTCCACATGCCGTCCCGTGAGATGGGTGCCGAGTTCGCGGCTGAGAAGGTGGGCGTTGGAGCCGGTGACGACGATGGCATACCCTTGCCGGTGAAGGCGGTTCACGACCAACTCCCAGCTGGGGAAATTCTGGATCTCGTCGAAAAGCAGGGAAGTGACGGGGCCGTAGACCGTCACCAGGGCCTTCATGATCTCGTCGAAATCCCGCTGGCCGACCAGGCGTTCATCGTCAAGGTTGATGTAAGCAAAATTCTGACCGGCAAGCAGTTGAAACGCAAAAACCGACTTGCCGGCCCGTCGCGGACCCGTGATGACCTTGATCAGCGGACTGGACATCTCCGCCCGCGCACCGCGGAGTAACTCTCTCGGAACAGTGGGAGCGGCGAGATTCCGGTCCCGTTCGATTCTGTGTTGATATATCGCATCAGTGATCATGAACTGCACAATAACATGATTATTTGTGCAGTTCAAGAATTATCATGCGCAGCCGACCTCGCTTTTCCTGGCTCCGACGAAGGTCCGGCTAGAATTCCATCCTCACCGAAAAGGCCGTCCCAACCCGGATAAACCGGAGAGAAACCACGGATGAACACGGATGAACACGGATGGGCACGGATCATCCGGACGCTCCAGAAAAAAAACAGGCGGTCTTTACCTCTCGCAAAGGCGCAAAGACGCCAAGCCTCGCAAAGCCGGAACCGGAAAAGGGGGATTCCTTTGCGAGGCTTTGCGTCTTTGCTAGAGACCGGATACGTCGATTCCGGAACCGAATCAGCACCAGTGGGGCATTTTAGCCCCGGGGCATGCCGGACGACGCTGCCGGGATTCCCTCCTCCGTCCCCGCCCCGGGGAAGAAACGACGCCTCGCAAAAACAAACCCACCCCGAAGGTGGCGGGAGCAAGGCGTTCTTCCCCGCCAGGGTCGTGTACACCGCGTCCCCACTCTGTCGGGATCGTGCCCGCCGCGTTCTCGCCCCGTGTGGATCGTGCCCGCCATGCCCTCGACCCGCCGGGATCGTGCCCGCCGCGTCTTCACCCCGTCAGGGGTGAAATATTTGTAGAAAAGGCAGTTATAAATATTCTCCTCCCCCGCGCGCCGCCGGCCGGGAGGGCGCTCCGGAGTATGGTAAACCCCCGGCGGCGCGCGGGGGGAATGAAAAATAACCTCTTTTAATACCAACATTTAACCTGACGGGGTGAGGACCCTGCGGCGCGCGGGGGAAATTAATAACAACCGCTTTTACTCCGAACCTTCAGAGGGTCAGGGCCCGGCACCCGGCGGGGCAGGGGTCTTCGGGGCCGGCGCCGGGTTCGGGTGGAGGTCGCGGTACTGCGCCGGCGTGACGTCCGAGAAGGGCGAGAGGGTCCGGGTGTCGCGGTCCGCCAGGAACCAGCGCAGCCAGCGGACCCAGGGGTCCTTCGGGTCCCCGCGCGCCGCCTCCTCCCGGGCCCGCCGGATCCGCTCCCACACCTCGGCGGCCGGCATCTGCAACGGATAGGCGGTTTCGTCCAGCCGCAGCCCCGTGACCGCCTCGGCCAGGTCCAGGACCCAGCCGGGGGGGTTGCGCAGGCCGAGCCCGAGCTCCCAGGCCCTGACGTACCCGTCGTACCCCACGGTCATCAGGTTCGGCCCGGCCGGGCCGTCGGCCCACTCCATCAGCTCGTCGTACACCTTTCCCGCCCCGTGCGGGTCCGCGGCACTTTCCGCGGACCCGCCCAACGGCCCGGTCACCGTCAACCCCGACCGGACGTCCCACACCCGGGGGGTGGCAGTCCGGGCGACCCGACTGGTGGAAGCCTCGCGTAAAACCTATGCGGAATAGGAAGCCGGGCAGGCCGCTGGGACGCTTGCTACGGCTGATTCGCCCTTCTTCGTCTCCTTTTTCGTCGCGCGGGGGACGATCGTCTCGTTTTTCAGGGGGTCGTTCGGGAAAAACTGTCAGCAGCGGTCAGGAATGAGGCCAAAGCAGCGGTATTGAATTAGGTCATCGAGAAGAGACAGTAAGAGAGCTTTTAGAAGGGCAGCTGAAACGTTGTATAGAGTTTATTACCACCTCCCCACGGATGGGGCTAGTTCCAATTGGCCTGGTCCTACATCGTTGCTGATGGCTTAAAAATTTACTGTTGCTGACAGGGAAAAACCGGGGTCTGACCGATTTTCGCTTTCACTAAGCCCGAAATTTGCTTCCAACCCTCCCCTGCACCGCGTGTCTTTTTACGAGGGCATCAAATATGCTATTTTCTCAGGAAAGATCGAACAATATTCGTAACTCCCGAAGAAAAAATTGCTTTTCATTAAATTCACCGGGGGTGGAGGGCGCGGTATTGCGCTGCGGTGGCGTCGGAGGAAGGGGAGACAGTGCGCGTGTCGCAGTCGGCCAGGAACCAGCGCGCCCAGTGAATCCACGGATCTGTTGGATCTCCTGTCGCAGCGATTGCCCGGGCTTTTTGGAGACGGTCCCAGGAATCGATCACGGGGATCAAGTTGCCCGAATCGTCTAACCGCAACCCCGCCAACCCTTCGGCCAGGCTCAAGAACCAGTCGGGCGGGTTCCGAAGCCCGAGCCCGAGGTCCCAGACCAACAGGGTGTGGTCGCCTGACATCGTGGCCACCCGCTTCCCGTCAGGACTGAAAATAGCAAAGTGTACAGGCTCGTCATGCTGGAGCGGTTCGGTGGCCATCGCCCCCGCTTTGACATCCCAGATCCGGACGGCTCGGTCTTTTGTTTCCGTAATCAATCGCGTGCCATCTTGGCTGAAGCTTGCGTTGATGACAGGGACGAAAGCGTCTCCCTCGACCATTCCTTCATGAATTAGCTTTGCTGTTGCCGCGCCGGTACGCAGGTCCCAAAGATGCACTATCCATAAAGATCCAGTGGCTAGCAGAGTCCCATCCAAGCTGAAAGTAATGAACTTGACTGGAGCCTCGTGCTTCAGCGGTGGCGTCAATGCCAAACCTGTCCGGGCATCCCAGACCCGCACTACACTTTGATTTTCGGATCGTGAGGCGATTTTCGTCCCCTCAGGACTCAGGTATATGTCACACTTTTCCCCACACCGCAGCGTGACCTTTTCAAAGGTCCTTTTCCGGAAATTCCAAAGCCAGGTTGTGCGATCCCCACACAGCACGACCAATCGAGTTCCGTCCGCGTGGAAAGCCAGGTCCAGGATATCGCCGTCGCATCGAAGGGGGGCTTTCAATGCCGATCCTGTTCGTGTTTCCCAGATTTGGACGGTTCTGTCCGTGGAGGCCATGGCCAGACATCCCCAGTCCGGGCTGAAGGCAAACGCGCGGATGGTGGTGGAAAGCCTCAAGGGTGCGCACAGCGGTTGCCCTGTCCGGGCATCCCAGAGCTGCGCCGCAACATCGGACACGGTGGCCACCCGAAGCCCTCTCGGGTCGAAACCGATATAACCTATCTTGCCTTCAGGCCTGAGTGAGGGCAGAATCTCCCCTCCGGATTTTGTGTCCCAAAGCCTTACCCCACGATCTCCGCTTGGCGCCGCCAATCGTGTCCCGTCCGGGCTGAAGGCAGCACAGGTTCCTCGATTCTCAAGATTCAAAGGAATCGGCAGGGCCCCTCTCCCGCGGGCGTCCCAGATGCGAGCCGTCTGATCCCTGGAATACGTGGCAGCACACTGCCCGTCCGGGCTAAAAATCCCCAGCAAGAGGGTTGCGTTGTGTTGCATGAATTCCGTGACCGTGGCTCCCGTTCGTATGTCCTTCACGCGTGCGCAATTCGGATTCTGTGAAAGGACCCTCGTCAAATCAGGGCTGAATGCCACACAACTCCATTGATGATCTCTGAAGGGAATTTCAATCGACTCACCTGTTTGGGCATTCCAGATATACGTCGAAGTGTCGGTGAAAGAAAAGACCTGCTTCCCATTCGGGCTGAACACGACCTTCCAGACCTTGTTTTCATGCATCAGCGGGGCCGTCACCGCCGCGCCAGTCCGTGCATCCCAGATCCGGACTGTTTTATCAAGCGACGCGGTTGCCACCCTGGTTCCATCTGGGCTGAACGCGACGTCCACAACCTCGTCATCATGCTTTAGCGGAGCCGTAACCGGTTCTCCTGTCAGGGCATTCCACACGCGGGAGGTCTTGTCGAAAGAAGCCGTTGCCAGCCTTGTGCCGTCCCGGTTGAATGCAAGTGCAAAGACCAGCCCCCCGTGTTTCAGCGAAGGGGTAATCGCTTTCCCCGTTTGTGAACACCAGACCCTAGCGGTATTATCCATGGAACCGGTCGCCAGGCGGGTTCCATCCGGGCTGAAGGTGATACACCGGTCGACGGCTTTCTCGTGGCGAAGCGGGGCTGTCAAGGCCGCTCCTGTCCGCGCATCCCATACCCGCGCAGTGCCATCCCATGAAGACGTGGCCACTCTGGCTCCATCCGGGCTGAAGGCTACTCCGCTGACGGGACCTCCATGCTGTAACGGAGGCGTCAACGCAACCCCTGTCCGCGCATCCCATACTAGGCCAGTCTTGTCCGCAGATCCCGTAGCCACTCTTGATCCGTCGGGGCTGAAGGCGACGTACCAAACCTCGTCCGAATGACGCAGGGGTGGAGAAACGGGCAGGGCGATACCGACAACCGTCAATTGATTCACGAGCCGGTCCAGATAAAGCCCATTGGCGCGTGATAGCCGTATGGCCCCCACGAGGAGGGAGATGACCTCGTTTCGCCGGCCTTTTTCCAAGGCGATTTCCATCCGGTGGAAGAGGGAAAGAGCGAAGGCTTGTGTGGTTTTCGCCTCGCTTGCCCGAACCTCGGCAGCCATCTGCTCCGCCCGATCGCGTTCCCGTTCCGCCGCGCGGCGCTCGCGGACGTTCCAGACGGTGAAGAGCGCCAGCACCAGGAAGGCGATGCCCGTGACCTCGGCGACGAGGCGCTTCCGGCGGCGGGAGAGGGCCGCGAGGTGCTCACGGCTCTTCCGGATCAGCTCCGCCGTGGCCGGGTGCCGCGAGAGGGGTTTCTCGAAGGGCACGATCGCCTTCAGCGCCGCCGTGTCCAGCAGCAGGCCCCGGGACTGGTAGTCCTTCAGACGCCCCTCCACCATCCGCCGCGCTTCCAGCAGGTCCTTCTCCGTCTCCGACAGCCAGCCGAACACCACCTTCGCCAGGCGGTCGTGCCGCAGCTCCCACTCCTCACCCTCCGGCAGCCGGCGCACCACCCGCGCGGTTTCGAGGGACGCCAGCAGCGGGACCGCCGCCGCCGGGTCCAGGCCGGCCCCCGCTGCCAGCGCCTCCGCCCCGGCCCGGAGCTTCGTCCCCTCCGCCGACACCATGGCCTTGAGCAGCTCCCGCCCCGCCGCCGGGTCGGGCAGCTCCGACGCCGCCCGCTCCAGGAACGCCGCCAGGACGTCCTCCAGGCCGCCCACGCGCTCGAGGTCCGCCGCCTTCAGGGCCACCGGCGTCTCGCCGCGCGTGGAGGCTTCGTCGTACAGCCGGTCCATGAGCACCTGGAACGTGGGCAGGTCCACCCCCCGCGCCTCCCGCTCGAAGAGGCGCGTGACGGCCGCCGTCAGGTCCGGCTCCACCGGCACCCCCACCGCCCGGCACGGGCCCTCCACCAGCTCCTTCACGTCCCCGAAGTCCACCCGCCGCACCCACAGCCGGTTCCGGTACAGCTCGGGCAGCAGCGGTTCCCACTCCCCCAGCCGCGCCAGGTACTCCTCCCGGATGGACAGCACCACCCTGACGTTCACCCCCGCCGCCATCCAGGCCGCCAGGGCCTTCGCGAAGCGCTCCCGCGCCGCCTTCGGCGCGAAGAGGAAGCACTCCTCCATCTGGTCGAACACCAGCGCCAGGGTCTTGCGCTTCCGGAACGCCGCCTCCCGCAGCAGCTCCAGGTCGTCTTCCGGCGCCCCGTCGGGGAACGCCACGCGGCGCAGCACTTCCCGCCGGAGGGATTCGAGCGGGTCCTCCCCCGAGCGGAAGGGCACGAACAGCGCCTCCTCCGGCGGCACCCGCCCCCGCAGCCCGCACTGCAGCAGCGAGGTCTTCCCCGCCCCCGACTCCCCGTACACCAGCAGCAGCCGGCTCCCGTAGTAGCGTGCGTAGACCTCCCGGATCTCCGGGTCCCGCCCGAAGAACAGGTCGGCGTCCTCGGGACCGTAGGGGTCGAGGAACTTGAAGGGCTTCCGCCCTAACGCCGCGGCTTCCTTCACCGGGCCGAAAAGGTCGTCCAAAGACTCGGGACCGTCCGGGCGTTCGGGTTCAGTCATGGCTCACCTCGATCGGTCGATGTTATAAGCCTCTCGCCAAGGCGCGAAGACGCAAAGCCTCGCCAAGGGCTCCGAGGTTCCGGCTGTTCAATGCTCTTCATGCCTGGGCCTCCAACAGCCAGTTCAGGAGGTTTCGGACCCGGACCTGCCGCCCGTTGACCGGGATGACCTCCTCCCGATCCGGAGCCAGGATCAGCAGTTCCACCGCGCCTCCCCCGCCCAGGTCGTGTTCCTTTGCCAGTCACTTTTCAACCCCCGCGACATTCTGGATCTCGTCGAGAAAGATCCAGGGGTTTCGCCGGGGAGCAAGGTATTCCAGAAAGGTGTCCTTGATCTCCTGGAGGAATTCCGGCCGCAGGTCACCGGAAAACCGCGGGTCCTCGAGGTTCACGTAGAGGATCTCCTCGGGTGGGGTCCCGCCCGCCTGCAGAGACTTGATCGTGTTGATCAGGAGGGTGGATTTTCCACTCCGACGGACTCCCTTGAGGACCACGATTTCCCCGGCGGACGCTTTCCGGGTCAATTCCGTTTCATAAGCCGGGCGATTCAGGGTCGGGGGAAACGGCCGTTTCCAGAAGTTCCATTCCGTAAGCGCTTCTATTAAATGCTCTTTATTCATCTGCTTCCTGATTTGCCCGATTTGTCGAGTGAAATATGCCATATTTCACAGGACAGAC
Organism: Acidobacteriota bacterium; assembly: GCA_018001935.1. Classification (NCBI taxonomy): domain Bacteria; kingdom Pseudomonadati; phylum Acidobacteriota; species Acidobacteriota bacterium. The sequence continues at coordinate 55,367 of JAGNHB010000017.1, read as the reverse complement.
CAAACAATATGCGTAAACCGTGCAGAAGATGCTGTTTTTCATTTCGTGTATTCCGTGTATTTCGTGGTTCAATCCGAGTCCTCCCGGCACCCTCACGCCCCCTGGCCGGGCGCTTCGCCCGTCACCAGCCGCAGCAGGTACGCCGCCTCCTCCCACAGTTCGCCGCCCCGTTCCGCCGCCGCGCTCCCGAAGCCCCCCCCGTGGTTGCACGCCACGTACTCCGCGCTCCCCGCCCGCTTGAACCCGTCGTAGAAGAACACGTCCGGCGCCTTCCCCGCCGACGGCTCGTACACCAGGAACGGGTCCAGGTTCAGCAGCCGTTCCCCCTCCCCCTCCAGCAGGATGCACCCCGGGTCCAGGTACCGCGGCAGCGTCTTCCGGTCCCCCCGGAAGTCCGACGAGTCCCCCACGATCCGGCTCAGCCGGTGCAAAAACGACGCCGGCGTCCGCCGCCGCTTCGTCACCTCGATCCGGCTCACGAACACCAGTTCGTGGTCCGGCAGGAACGCGAGCGCCGTCAGCACGGCCTCCAGCAGCGGCTCCGCCTCCTCGCACAGCCCCTGGAACTCCCGCCCCGTCATCGCCCGGATCCGCTCGTGGCTCAGCCCGTTCCGCAGCGTCAGCATCTTCCCCAGCGCTTCCGCCGCCTCGCTCTCCGCCGGGAACTTCCCGAAGTAAAACCCCGTCAGCTCCGGCATCACCAGGCTCACTCCGCCCAGGCTCAGCCACTTGAGCCCCTCCCGGGCGAAGTGCAGCCAGTTCCCCCACGAGGGCGACCGGTACCGCTTCGCGAAGTCCGACACCAGGGACGCCGGCAGCGACGGCGCCCCCGGCTCCTCCAGACGGTCCCGCACCTCGGCCAGGACCACCACCCCCAGGAACCGCCCCACCGCCTCCCCCGTGGCCAGCAGGTACTTCAGCCGCAGCGGGCCGGGGTCCAGGCACTCGTCCGTCCCCAGCTTCGTGAAGTAGGCGGTGATCGGGTAGGGAAAACCCGACAGGATCTCGCGAATGTAGCGCTCTTTCACGGGGACCTCCTGGGATGCCCAAGCCGGATAAACCGGAGAAGGAACCACGAAATACACGGAATACACGAAAGGGAAAAGAACCACGAACCACACGAACCACACGAACGAAGAAAACAGAAAATAAAAAACAGGCGGTCTCAACCTCTCGCCAAGACGCAAAGCCGGAACCGGAAAAGGGGGATCCCTTTGCGAGGCTTTGCATCCTGGCGTCTTGGCGAGAGACTTTTCTCGTCGATTCCGGACCAGGATCGGCACGAGCGGGGCATTTCAGCCCTGGGAACTGCCTGGCGACGCTGTGGGGATTCCCTCCGTGCCCTCATCGGGTTTCCCTGCTCCGAAAGCGGTGGGAGCCCACCGACGATCTCAAATCTTGCTCATTTTGCCAAAGATCTCACTTCGAAGGGCCTGCGCTTTTTCCGGGACTTCGCCCGGTAACAGTGGCCTGGGAAGGCAACCGGAAACGACAACATGTTGGTAAGAACGCAGCTGCTAAAGCGCCTATCGCCCGAACGCCTGCACGATCCCCTCGATCAGCGCCGGCGGGGACGCGGCGGGGATGGCCGTCCCCCGGCGAAGCTCCGAACACCACCGGGGAAGGTCGGTCCCCTCCGCGAACAGGGGCCGGACGATCCCCTTCTCGCCGCGCGGGTCCCGGGTCAGGGCGCTCTGGAAGGCCCACAGGCAGTCCTCCCGGGAAAGAAAGGACGCGTCCAGGACGGGGAGGAACACCCGGCACCTCTCGATCCAGCGCGCCAATTCCGCCAACAAGGGCCCGCCCAGCGGCTCCGACGCGGCGAACAGCCGGACGGCCTCGGGGCCCGCTGCCGCGGGGAGCCTCGCCCTGAGCGGCAGAACCAGGTTTTCCCGGGCCCACGCCTCACCGTCCGGGACGGTCCAGACGAGAACGGACGGGACGGCGTCGCCCGGGGGCTCCCCCATTTCCCAACGCCACTGCCGGGCCAGGAAGGTGTACCAGCGGACCGATTCCCCGGTGACGGCGGCGGTGGGCTGGTCCGGGCCGGGTAAGGCGGCCCGGGGGCCGATGGCGCTGTGGGCCGAGAACTCCAGCACCCGCGCCTCCACCTCGTCCGCCGACAGGACGGTGCCTTCCCTCGGGGCGTCGACGATGGTGTAGACGTGGGCCCTCCCGTCGTACCAGGGATCCGCGTTCGAATACCCCTGGCGGGGAGCGCTGTCCAGCCGCGGGTCCCGCCCTTCGCGGCTCCGGCGCAACTCGGATTCGGAGCGGTCCAGGGCCTCCCCGAGCCCCCGGAGGATCAGCCCGCTCTCGGGCTTCACGGAGAGGATGGCCCGCCCGCGGGTCGGGGAGAGGGGCTCGTAGACCGAGAGAAACGTGAACCCCGTCTCGGTCCGGCGGGTGTCGGACCTCGCCCAGTCCTTGAAGAAGATGCACCGGTCGGGGTCCGAAGCCCCCTGGACACGGCGGATCATCAGCGCGTCGATCTCCCGGGAGCTTCCGAAAAGGGCCGGCAGGGCGAGTCGGCTCATCCGCGCCCTGCACTCCGGGTCGGCGAGCTTCCGCTCGTAGCGGTCGCGGTCCCGCCGCACCTCCTTCCGGTCGACTTCGCTGAAGAGCCCCGGGCAGCCGAAGGCGTCCACCTCCCAGAGTGAAACGCCCGCCCGGAGCGACTCCCGAAGGGCGTACCCCACCAGTTCGAGCCCCTCCGCCAGGCGACGGGACCAGCCGTCTTCAGGGCAACGCCACGCACGGAGGCTCAACCGGTGGCTCAGGTACACGTAGGCCGTGTACAGCGAGAAGGGGTTCTCGGGGATCGTGCCCGAATACCCCGCGTCCACCCGGTCGGTGTAGTGGGAAAGGACCTCGGCGCCCTCGGGCAGTTCGCCGTCGCACAGGAGGCCGACAGCCAGGAAGGCGGCGCAGACGCAGTCCAGGTCCGGCTGCTGGTGCACCAGGATCGTGTAGACCTCCGGCGGAACGGCCCCGGGGTTCAGGGTGGCTCGGACAAACTCGGGATGTTGCCGGAGCAGCGAAGTGGTGGACCCCATGTACGCCAGCAGGTGGTGCTGGTCGATCACCCCCGGTCCGAGGGAGTTTCCCACGTCCAGGTAGAGCCGGGGGATGCCGTCCCCGCAAGGGTCCGCGGAACTCCCGTAGCCGAGAAAGGCGAAGTCGACGGCACGGCGCGGAAGGCCTCCCCGGGCGGCCCCGGAGCGCTGGGCGGCCCGGGGGGCGGCGCACCGGGCGAGGACCTGGTCCAGTTCCTGTTCGACGGCCGCCGCGCTGGCGGGGCGGTGGGAGGGGTTGACGTCGATCATCCGGTGGGTCAGCTCGCAGAGCGCCAGGGGGATACCCGGTTTCAGGCTCTCCAGCCGTGGGGGGGCCTGGTCGGTCATCAGGGCCTGGAGGACTTTCAGGATCGACCCCGTGAAGGGCGTGTCCCCCGACAGAAGGTGGAAAAAACTCGCCCCCAGGGAATAGAGGTCGGAGGAGACATCGGCGTGTCCCGGGTTGCGGACCTGCTCCGGGGCCATGTATTGCAGCGTCCCCAGCAGGGTCCGCGGCTTGAGGGGGCCTTCCCCCCCGAGGTTCCGGCGGGCGAGGCCGAAGTCGGCCAGCACCACGGACCCGTCCTTCCCCAGAAGGATGTTGGAGGGTTTGATGTCACAGTGCGTGATCTGAGCCTGGTGAAGCACCGACAGCCCCCGGGCCACGCAGCGGACGATGTGGGCGGCCCGTTGCCACGGAAGCGGGCCCTCCCGCTCCACCAGGTCCGCGGACGACTCCCCCTCGACATACTCCATGACGATGAAAGGCCGCCCCTGGGAGATCCCGCAATCCAGCACGCGCACCACGTGAGCGTGGCGGATCCTCGCCGCGATGCGGGCCTCCTCGATGAACTGTTCCAGCATGGCGGGGGAGGCCACCTCGGGCTTTAATACCTTGACCGCCACCGGCATGGAGAGCCCGAGGTGGAAAGCCCGGAAAAGCCGCCCCATCCCGCCTTCCGCCAGGAAACCGTTGTAGCGGACGTTCGGCAGGGGAGGGAACTCCGGGTCCGGTTCGGGGAAAACCGGGTTCGGCGCCTCGGCGGAAAAGGCGGCGGCCGAGGCCTCGGGGGAGGGGGCGCCCGGTGGTGCGCCCTCCGGTGCGTCGTCGAAGTGAAAACCCGTGACCGGCGTGGTGTCCATTCCCCGGGTGTCCATCTGTCGTCCGAGGCTCCCCGGGCCGTGCCCCAAGGGTCGCCCGGGGGCCTCGTCGACTTGTTCGGAGCGGCCGGGAGCGCGTTCAGCGTCTTTTCCCGGAGGTTCTTCCTGGGTCATGTTCAACCTCCCCATCCGTTGAGAGGGCCATGAATGCTTCTTCCCGCGTCAACCAGGTGGAACCGGGGAGGAACTCCCGACGGAAGGCGCGTCGAAGCCGATGAACTTTTCGTGTCCCGACCGTCACGTCTGGCAGAGAAAAATGGCAATTTGATTATATCACACTGTTGAACTCCGGCACATTATCTTTACCGGAGAATTGCCGGGGTATGGTCTTTCCCATGCCCGGCGGGGAGAACCCGGGACCCTTTCTGCCGAGTGAAGATAAACCTCCGAATTCGAGAACGGCCGCATCGGCGGCATTGCTTCGCGGACAGGGGCGCCGTCCAATGGGTTTGAAACGGATCGGGGCCGCGCCGGAAGCAAACGGTCGGAATTTAACGCTTACCGCTCCCTGACGGTCGCGGCTCCGACGAAGGACGTCTACAGATCGAGGGTGCGGTTTGCGGTGTTCCGAGGAATCGCCTCGGGGATCAGGGTCAATATCCCAATCGCGACAGGATCCAAGCGGCGCCGAAGCCCAGCAAGAGCGAGAGGAGGTTCCCGAGCAGGCTGACCAGCAGGCTTTTGCGGAGCGTCCTTTTCAATGAATTCCGCCGGAAGTACTCGTGGTAGAGAAGCGCTTCGAACGCGATGGCCATCAGTTCGCCGAGGATGAAAACCGAGGCCGGGTCCGTACTGGAACTCCGGAACGAAAGGAGGATCAGGGCGTAGAACAACAACCACGAGAAAAGCTGGTAAAGCGCGAACACCGCGCCGATCGCGCCAAGGCGCAACGTCCGCCAGGGAGACCGGAAGGCAATCGGCACGGCCGGGAGGGAGGAAGGGCGCCGAAAATTTTTCGCCCAGTCGATTTTTTTTCTTGCTTTTTTTGAAAGGATCATTAAACTTCATCATTCGCTCGGAGGATTTCCACCGGGGAAACTTCCTTGCGTTTTCGCTTGCAGATTGGCCGCGGTTGTGCTAACTTCCCCCGCTCGCGCGCTGGCGTAGCTCAACCGGTAGAGCGGCTGATTTGTAATCAGCGGGTTGGGGGTTCAAGTCCTCTCGCCAGCTTTTGAAACCTGTTATTTGAACCAACGGTATGGAGAGGTGGTCGAGCGGCTAATGGCAGCGGGCTGTAAACCCGCCGGACTTCGGTCCTACGGAGGTTCGAATCCTCCCCTCTCCACCAGTTCTCCCGGCGAAACCGGACGTCACGAGGAAGAGCGACAGCTCGGCGACCTCGGCGGCGGCGAGCCTGGAGCACTTTGACCGCGGGAGTAGCTCAGTTGGTAGAGCGTCAGCCTTCCAAGCTGAGGGTCGCGGGTTCGAATCCCGTCTCCCGCTCCACTCCTTGACAATGGAACGCGTCAGGGCCCAAGTAGCTCAGTGGTAGAGCACCTCCTTGGTAAGGAGGGGGTCACCAGTTCAATCCTGGTCTTGGGCTCCACTTTTCCCGCATGAAAAAAACGAAGACTGGAGGATACCATCATGGCCAAAGAAAAGTTTGAGCGCAACAAACCCCACCTCAACATCGGGACCATCGGCCACGTCGATCACGGCAAGACCACCCTCACCGCCGCCATCACCAAGGTGCTGGGGAAGAACAACCCGAAGATCGCGTTCCGCTCCTACGACTCCATCGACAACGCCCCGGAGGAGAAGGCCAGAGGCATCACCATCAACACCGCCCACGTGGAGTACGAGACCAAGAACCGGCACTACGCCCACGTCGACTGCCCCGGCCACGCCGACTACATCAAGAACATGATCACCGGCGCGGCCCAGATGGACGGCGCCATCCTCGTGGTCAGCGCCCCCGACGGCCCCATGCCCCAGACCCGCGAGCACATCCTCCTGGCCCGCCAGGTGAACGTGCCCTACATCGTCGTCTACCTGAACAAGGTCGACATGATGGACGACCCCGAGCTGCTCGACCTGGTGGAGATGGAGCTGCGTGAACTCCTGAGCAAGTACGAGTTCCCCGGCGACGACATCCCGATCATCCGCGGCAGCGCCCTCAAGGCCCTGGAAACGGACGACCCGGTCAACGAGAAGAGCATCGTCGAGCTGATGGACGCCGTGGACGCCTACATCCCGGTCCCCGAGCGCGCCATCGACAAGGAATTCCTGATGCCCATCGAGGACGTGTTCAGCATCCAGGGTCGCGGCACCGTCGTGACCGGCCGCGCCGAGCGCGGGAAGGTCCGCGTGGGCGAGGAAATCGAGATCGTCGGGATCAAGCCGACCTCCAAGAAGGTCGTCACCGGCGTCGAGATGTTCCGCAAGATCCTGGACGAGGGCCAGGCCGGCGACAACATCGGCCTGCTGCTCCGCGGCCTGGACAAGAAGGACGTGGAACGCGGCCAGGTGGTCGCGAAGCCCGGTTCCATCAAGCCCCACACCCACTTCAAGGGTCAGGCCTACATCCTGAGCCAGGGTGAGGGCGGCCGCCACACCCCGTTCTTCACCGGCTACCGTCCGCAGTTCTACTTCCGGACCACCGACGTGACCGGGACCGCCACGCTGCCCGAGGGCGTCGAGATGGTCATGCCCGGCGACAACGTCCTCCTGGAGATCAAGCTGATCACCCCGATCGCCATGGAGAAAGGGCTCCGGTTTGCCATCCGTGAGGGCGGCCGCACCGTCGGCGCCGGCGCCATCACGGACATCATCGAGTAACTCGGTCCTTCCGGGCCGGGGAGAACGACATGCGCGATAAAGTCCAGTTGCAGTGCGGCGAGTGCAAGAACCGCAACTACGCCACCACGCGGAACAAGAAGAAGCACACGGAGAAGTATCTCCTGAGCAAGTATTGCAAGTTCTGCCGGAAGCACACGCCGCACAAGGAAACCAAGTAGCGTACCCCGAGCAGGCCAGTAGCTCGAATTGGTAGAGCGCCGGTCTCCAAAACCGGATGTTGGGGGTTCGAGTCCCTCCTGGCCTGCCATTTTTACCAAGGAAGGGCCCGTGAAAGCTCTCGTTCAAAAGACAGCAGCGATCTTCACCCGGTTCGGCGGTTTCATCGGCGACACCCGGGCGGAGATGAAAAAGGTGACCTGGCCGGACAAGAACGAGGTCATGAACACCACGGTGGTGGTGATCGTGACGTCCTTCTTCTTCGGTCTCTTCCTCTTTGCCGTCGACGTGGCGATCGAGTACGGCGTCACGTTCGTCCGCAACCGATTCTGACGGGTATCCGGAACACGCGATGGGCGACAAGAAGTGGTACATCATTCACACGTATAGCGGCTTCGAGCGCCGGGTCGCCGAGACCCTGATGAACCGCATCCAGGTGGCCGGCCGCGAGGAAGTCGTCGGCCAGATCCTCATCCCCACGGAAGACCTCGTGGAGATGAAGAGCGGCAAGAAGGTCGTCACGTCGCGGATCGTCTACCCGGGCTACGTCCTGGTGGAAATCGAGATGTCCGACGAGATCTGGCACCTCATCCGGTCCATCCCGCGCGTGACGGGGTTCATCAGCTCCGGGGGCAAGCCCACCGCCCTGACCGAGGACGAGGTCAACCAGTTGATGAACACCATCGTGGTCTCCTCCGAGAAGCCCCGGCCGAAGTTCAAGTTCGACAAGGGCGAAACGGTCAAGATCACCGACGGTCCCTTCGCCAACTTCGTCGGTGTCGTGGACGACGTCAACGAGGAGAAGAACACCCTCAAGGTCTCGGTCACCATCTTCGGCCGACAGACCCCGGTGGAACTCGATTTTCTCCAGGTGGAAAAAATTTAAGGAGCATCCATGGCCAAGAAGGTTGTAGCACAGGTCAAATTGCAGATACCCGCCGGGCAGGCGACCCCGGCGCCCCCGGTCGGGCCCGCCCTCGGGCAGCACGGGGTCAACATCATGGACTTCTGCAAGAATTACAACGCCAAGACCCAGAAGGATTCCGGGCTGATCATCCCCGTGGTGATCACGGTCTACCAGGACAAGTCCTACACCTTCGTCCTGAAGACCCCTCCCGCCGCCGTCCTTCTCAAGCAGGCCGCCAAGCTGGCGAAGGGGTCCGCCGAGCCGAACAAGAACAAGGTCGCCAAGCTGAGCATGGACCAGGTTCGGGACATCGCCAAGATCAAGCTGCCCGACCTGAACTGCTACGACCTTGACGCCGCCGTCAAGATCGTCATGGGCACCGCCCGCAGCATGGGAATCGAAATCATTCAGTAGAGGTGAGATCCGTGGCCAGACATGGAAAAAAATACAACAATGCGAGCAAGCGGATCGAAGCGCGGGAATACGAGATCAACGAAGCCCTCGGCCTGATCAAGTCCATCGCCTTCGCGAAGTTCGACGAGACCCTGGAACTCTCCCTCCGGCTGGGCGTCAACCCGAAGCACGCCGACCAGATGGTCCGCGGGACGGTGGTTCTGCCCAACGGCCTCGGGAAGACCAAGAAGGTGGCGGTCATCACGTCCGCCGACAAGCTGAAGGACGCCCAGGACGCCGGGGCCGACGAGGTCGGCGGCGAGGACCTGGTCGATCGGATCTCCAAGGGTTACCTGGATTTCGATGCTCTCATCGCGACCCCCGACATGATGAAGTTCGTCGGCAAACTCGGGAAAGTGCTGGGGCCCCGGGGCCTGATGCCCAACCCGAAGACCGGTACGGTGACCACCGAGGTGGCCAGGGCCGTCACGGAGATCAAGGCCGGCAAGGTCGAGTTCCGCGTCGACAAGACCGGGATCGTCCACGCCCCGGTCGGGAAGATCTCCTTCGAACTGGACAAGCTCGAGGCGAACGCCCTCGCCCTCATCGAGGCCATCGTCCGGGCCAAGCCGGCCACCGCCAAGGGCCGCTACATTCGCAGCGTTTACGCCGCATCCACCATGGGGCCCGGCGTTCCCATCTCCCTGGCGTCCATTGATAAAATCGGGAGGAAATAGCCGTGAAACGCACCGAGAAAGAAACACTGAAAGACCAGCTCCACAGCATTTTCGCCCAGAACGCGAACGCCGTGGTCTTCAGCTTCTCCAAGCTCAAGGCCAACGATTCGGCCGCGCTCCGGCGCAAGCTCCGCGACGCCAACTGCACCTACCGGGTGGTGAAGAACACCCTGGCGCGCATCGCCGCCAAGGACACCCCCATGGAACAACTGGTCCCCAACTTCCAGGGAAGCACCGCCATCGCTTACTGCGAGGCCGACCCCATCACCCTGGCCAAGATCTTCAAGGACTTCTCCAAGGACAACAAGGCATTCACCTACAAGTCCATCCTGGTGGATGGGAAAGTATATAAGGGCGAAGACCTGGACGCCGTGGCGTCCATGCCCAGCAAGCCCCAATTGATCTCCCAGTTGATGTTCCTGCTGAATCATCCCATCACGTCGCTGGCGCGTGTTCTCCAGGCCCCGCTGCGCGATCTGTGCCTGGTCATGAAAGAGGTCAAGAAGGAATCCTGTGCCGCGCCCGACTCGAACTAGATAAAAAAATACTGGAGGTATCGTATAATGGCTATCAGCAGAGAAGAGGTCCTGAGCTGGATCGAGCAAGCTTCCATGATGGAGATTTCCGCACTCGTGAAAGACATTGAAACGAAGTTCGGGGTTTCCGCCGCCGCCGCCGCCCCCATGATGATGGGCGCGATGCCGGGTGCCGCCGCCGCCGCTGCCGCCCCGGTCGAAGAGAAGACCGAGTTCGACGTCATCCTGTCCGACGTGGGCGCCGAGAAGATCAAGGTGATCAAGGTCGTCCGCGAGGTCACCAACCTCGGCCTGAAAGAGGCCAAGGACCTGGTCGAGAGCGCTCCCAAGCCGATCAAGGAAGCCGTTCAGAAGGAAGAGGCCGAGAGCATCCGGAAGAAATTCGAGGAAGTTGGCGCGAAGGTCACCATCAAGTAGCAAACCGCAACCATCCGTTCATTTTGGGAATGAAAGGGAGGCGTCTCCCTTTCATTCCGTTCATTCTTGAGTCTTTTCCGAGGCTTGAAAAGGAAACCTTGTCCGAGCGTATTCGGGATCTGACAAAGGTTCGTCCGCAGCTTGCCGGGGCCCGCCCCCGACCGACCCCATATTGCCCCTCCGACAATTTTTTCTGGGAGATAGGACACCATGCCGACTAGTCAAACGCCTGTCAGCGAAAGGTATAATTTCGGAAAGATCACGACTTCCGTCCCCATCCCGAACCTGCTCGAAATCCAGATGAAGTCGTACACCACGTTCCTCCAGATGGACCTGCTCCCCCAGGAGCGGGAGGACATCGGCATCCAGGCCGTGTTCAACTCCATCTTCCCCATCGAGGACTTCCGCGGTGCCGCTTCGCTGGAATTCGTGAGCTACACCCTGGGCAACTGGGAGTGCAAGTGCGGCGCGCTGGTCGGCATCGAGCACCTCCGCTCCGTCTGCGCGGAATGCGGGTCTCCCATCGTCACCAACCCGCAGCACCTCGGCCACATCATCTGCCCGCAGTGCGGGGCGCGCAACGAGAACCGGTACTCCCGGTGCGAGGCCTGCGGCGACCCGGTGGAGCTGAAGATCAAGTACGGCATCGAGGAGTGCATCGACCGGGGCATGAACTACTCCGTCCCCCTCAAGGTCACCGTCCGTCTGGTGCTGTGGGACGTGGACGAGGAAACGAAGTCCAAGACCATCCGCGACGTCAAGGAGCAGGAAGTCTTCTTCGGGGAGATCCCCCTGATGACCACCCGCGGGACCTTCATCATCAACGGGACCGAGCGGGTGATCGTCAGCCAGCTCCACCGCTCCCCCGGGGTCTTCTTCGAGACGGAGCCCGAAAAGCACTACTTCCTCGGGAAGATCATCCCCTACCGCGGGTCCTGGGTGGAGTTCGAGTTCGACTACAAGAACATCCTCACCATCCGCATCGACCGCAAGCGCAAGCTCCTGGCCACCATCTTCCTCCGCGCCCTGGGCTACCAGACCGACGAGGAGATCCTGAACCTGTTCTACACCCCGATCCCGCTCCAGCTCAAGGACGGCAAGATCATCCGGCAACTCGACGAGACCCTGGTGGGGTGCAAGCTCCGCCAGAGCCTGGTCCACCCCGACGACAGCACCGACGTCATCTACAAGATGGGCGAGCGGTTCAACATCGGCCACCTGGAGGACCTCCGGGACGCGGGGTACCAGGAGCTCTACCTGAACTCCGACGACCTCCACGGGGCGATCCTGCTCAACGACATCATCAACATGGAAACCGGCGAGATCGTGGGGGAGGCCAACCGGCCCGTCAACGCCACCCTGATCAACGAACTGATCCGGAACGGCATCGCCCAGGTCAACGTCTGCTTCCCCGAGTTCGACCCCAGCGGCCCGCCCGTCTCCGAGACCCTGCGGAAGGACCCCATCTCCAACGCGGAGGACGCCCTGATCGAGTTCTACAAGAAGCTCCGGCCGGGCGATCCCCCGACCCTGGAGGTGGCCGCGGCCATGTTCCAGGGGATGTTCTTCGACCCGAAACGCTACGACCTCTCCCGCGTGGGCCGGCTCAAGTCCAACCTCAAGCTGGACAAGAGCGACCCCCTCGACCAGCGGATCCTCCTTCACAGCGACTTCATCGACGTCCTCCGGTACCTGCTGCTCCTCTCCACGGGCCGCGGCGAGCCCGACGACATCGACCACCTGGGGAACCGGCGCATCCGGGCCGTGGGCGAACTGCTGGAGAACCAGTTCCGGATCGGCCTGGTCCGCATGGAGCGGGCGATCAAGGAAAAGATGTCCGTGTACCAGGAACTGACCTCGGTGATGCCTCACGACCTGATCAACTCGAAACCGGTCGTGGCGGCCCTCAAGGAGTTCTTCGGTTCCTCCCAGCTCTCCCAGTTCATGGACCAGACCAACCCGTTGTCGGAGATCACGCACAAGCGGCGCCTCTCCGCCCTCGGCCCCGGCGGTCTCTCCCGGGAGCGGGCCGGGTTCGAGGTCCGCGACGTGCACACCAGCCACTACGGCCGCCTGTGCCCGATCGAGACCCCGGAAGGCCCCAACATCGGCCTGATCAGTTCCCTGTCCTGCTTCTCCCGGATCAACGAGTTCGGGTTCATCGAGTCCCCCTACCGCAAGGTGGAGAACGGCACGGTCATCGACTACGTCCGCATCATCGACCGGGGCGACACCGAGTTCAAGATCGGCCAGACCGTGGAGCAGCGCGTGGCGGACAAGGCCAACGACGCCTTGCGGAAAAAGAAGAAGACCCCGGCGCTTTACGAGATCCAGCCCTTCTACATGACCGCGTGGAACGAGGAGAAGTTCGTCATCGCCCAGTCCTCGGTCAAGCTGGACGACAACAATTACATCACCGACGAGCACATCGACGCCCGGAAAGGCGGGAACTTCATCCTGGCCCACCGGGACGACGTGAACTTCATCGACGTCTCCCCCAAGCAGCTGGTGAGCGTGGCCGCGTCCCTCATCCCCTTCCTCGAGCACGACGACGCCAACCGCGCCCTCATGGGGTCCAACATGCAGCGCCAGGCGGTCCCGCTGCTCGTGACCGAGTCCCCCCTGGTGGGAACGGGCATGGAGGCCATCGCCGCCCGGGACTCGGGGGCCGTGGTGCTGGCGGAGCGCGACGGGGTGATCGACCGCGTGGACGCCCAGCGCATCATCGTCCGTGTCACGGGCGGTCCGGACGAGTCGTACAAGGGCAAGGAAGCCGGCGTCGACATCTACCCCCTCAACAAGTTCAAGCGCTCGAACCAGAACACCTGCATCAACCAGAAGCCCCTGGCCCGCAAGGGGAACTGGGTCCGCAAGGGCCAGGTCATCGCCGACGGCCAGTGCACCGACGACGGCGAACTGGCCCTCGGCCGCAACGTCCTGGCGGCCTTCATGCCGTGGGGCGGGTACAACTTCGAGGACGCGATCCTGATCAACGAAAAGCTGGTCCGGGAGGACGTCTACACCTCCATCCACATCGAGGAACTCGAGATCGAGGCGAGAGAGACGAAGCTCGGGTCCGAGGAGATCACCCGCGACATCCCCAACGTCAGCGAGAAGGCCCTCAAGGACCTGGACGACAGCGGCGTCATCCGGATCGGCGCCTCCGTCAAGCCGGGGAGCATCCTGGTGGGGAAGGTCACGCCCAAGAGCGAGACCCAGCTCTCCCCCGAGGAAAAGCTCCTGCGCGCCATCTTCGGCGACAAGGCGAGCGACGTCAAGGACAACTCCCTCAAGTGCCCCCCGGGGATCGAGGGGATCGTGGTGGACGTCAAGATGTTCACCCGCAAGGGGGTCAGCAAGGACCTCCGGGCCCTGGAGATCGAGCACGACCAGGTGGAGAAGATGCGGTCCGACCTCGAGGAGCAGAAGCGCATCCTCGGGGAGGAGCGGGACAAGCTGATCGCGCACCTGTTCGAGGGGCAGACCCTCGCCAAGGCCTACAAGAACAAGGCGCTGGACGTCTCCATCGAGAAAGGCGAGCCCATGAGGGCCCAGGACCTCGAGCGCCTTCCCTTCGCCGAACTGAAGGCCCTCAAGCCCGAGAAGGGCGGACCCGAGATGATGCAGAACATCCGCCTCATCGAGGAACGCTTCAACAACAAGATCAAGGTCCTCACCGAGATCTTCGAGGACAAGAAGGACACCCTGGAGAAAGGCGACGAGCTGCCCCCCGGCGTCAACAAGCTGGTCAAGGTCTACATCGCCATGAAGCGGAAGATCTCCGTGGGCGACAAGATGGCCGGCCGCCACGGCAACAAGGGCGTCATCGCCAAGATCCTCCCGCCCGAGGACATGCCCCGGCTTCCCGACGGCACCCCCGTGGAGATCGTCCTGAACCCCCTCGGCGTCCCGTCCCGCATGAACGTGGGGCAGATCCTGGAAACCCACCTCGGGTGGGCCGGCAAGCTGCTGGGCCTGCGGTTCACGACGCCCGTCTTCGACGGCGCCCACGAGACCGAGATCCGCAACCTGCTGGTGAAGGCCGGGCTCGACCCCACCGGCAAGACCGTGCTCTACGACGGCAAGACCGGGGACCCCTTCGAGCAGAAGGTGACGGTGGGCTACATCTACATGATGAAGCTCTCCCACCTCGTGGACGACAAGATCCACGCCCGCTCCATCGGCCCCTACTCCCTGATCACCCAGCAGCCCCTGGGCGGGAAGGCCCAGTTCGGCGGCCAGCGCTTCGGCGAGATGGAGGTCTGGGCCCTGGAGGCCTACGGCGCCGCCCACATCCTGCAGGAACTCCTGACGGTGAAGTCCGACGACGTCCAGGGGCGGAACAAGATCTACGAGTCCATCGTCAAGAACAAGACCTCTTACACCCCGGGCATCCCGGAATCCTTCAACGTGCTCGTCCGCGAACTGCAGAGCCTGTGCCTCGACGTCGAGCTCATCAAGATCGTCGAAGACTGACGACTTCCCGATAAAGGAGAATTCCCTTGAGCCAAGCGTTTTATCGAGATGAAAAGCGGCGCCTGACCACCGATTTCGATTGCATCCGCCTCGGGGTGGCCAAGCCTGAAAAGATCATCAGCTGGTCGTACGGTGAAGTCAAGAAACCGGAAACCATCAATTACCGGACGTTCCGCCCGGAGCGGGACGGCCTGTTCTGCGCCAAGATCTTCGGCCCCGTCAACGACTGGGAGTGCCTCTGCGGGAAGTACAAGCGGATGAAGTACAAGGGGGTCGTCTGCGACAAGTGCGGCGTGGAGGTCACCCACTCCCGCGTCCGGCGCGAACGGATGGGGCACATCGTCCTCTCGTCGCCCTGCTCCCACGTCTGGTTCTTCAAGGGCCTGCCGAGCCGCATCGGGCAGCTCCTGGACATGACCCTCAAGAGCCTGGAGCGCGTGCTGTACTTCGAGTCCTACGTCGTGATCGAGCCCGGGCAGACGGGGCTCAAGGAGAAGGACCTGCTGGACGAGGAGAAGTTCCGGGAGATCCGCAAATCCTACACCGGCGACGATTTCCGTGCCGGGATGGGCGCCGAGGCCATCCGGGAGCTGCTCTCCCGGATCGACGTGGAGCAGCTCGCGAACGACCTGCGGGAGAAGATGCAGGTCGAGGTCTCCCACATGAAGCGGGCCAAGTACGCCAAGCGCCTCAAGGTGGTGGACTCCTTCCGCAAGTCGGGCAACCGGCCCGAGTGGATGATCCTGACCGTGGTCCCGGTCATCCCGCCCGAGCTTCGGCCCCTGGTGCCCCTCGACGGCGGCCGCTTCGCCACCTCCGACCTGAACGACCTCTACCGGCGCGTCCTCAACCGCAACAACCGCCTGAAGAAGCTGCTGGAACTCCGGGCGCCCGAGGTCATCATTCGCAACGAGAAGCGGATGCTCCAGGAAGCCGTGGACGCCCTCTTCGACAACGGGCGCCGCGGGCGGGTGATCCGGGGGTCCAACAACCGCCCCCTCAAGTCCCTCAGCGACAACCTCAAGGGGAAGCAGGGCCGGTTCCGCCAGAACCTCCTGGGCAAGCGCGTGGACTACTCGGGCCGCTCCGTCATCGTGGTGGGCCCCGAGCTGAAGCTCCACCAGTGCGGCCTGCCCAAGAAGATGGCCCTGGAGCTCTTCAAACCCTTCATCTACCAGCGGCTCGAGATCATGGGGTGCGCCCCGACCGTCAAGAGCGCCAAGGAGATGGTGGAACAGGAACACCCCGTGGTCTGGGACATCCTGGAGGAGGTCATCAAGGAGCACCCGGTGCTGCTCAACCGCGCCCCCACCCTTCACCGGCTCGGGATCCAGGCCTTCGAGCCCGTGCTCATCGAGGGGAAAGCCATCCAGATCCACCCCCTGGTGTGCGCGGCGTTCAACGCCGACTTCGACGGCGACCAGATGGCCGTCCACATCCCGCTGTCGCCCGAGGCGCAGCTCGAGGCCGCCATCCTGATGCTGTCGAGCCGCAACATCCTGTCGCCCGCCAGCGGCCGGCCCATCGCGGTGCCGTCCCAGGACATGGTGCTCGGGATCTACTACCTCACCAGCGTGAAGCCCCACGCCAGGGGCGCCGGCCGGATCTTCGGCGCCGTCGAGGAGGTCGTCTACGCCCTCGAGAACCGGCACGTCGAGCTGAACACGCCGATCTACTTCCGCTACTCCGGCCAGCTCATCGACCTGGCCCGCTACTACAACGACCAGGACATCATGGAGGCCGGGATCCGGGAGGTGGAGAGCGAGTACCTGGACACCACCGTCGGCCGCGTGATCTTCAACGACCGCCTCCCCGCCGAGGTCCCGTTCATCAACGGCGTCCTGAAGAAGGAAGGCCTCAAGAACCTCTGCCACTACAGCATTCTCAACCACTCCCAGGACACCACGATCCGGCTGCTGGACGACCTCAAGAACACCGGGTTCCTCTACGCCACCCGGGCGGGCATCTCCATCGGCTTCGAGGACCTGGTCGTCCCGGAGAAGAAGCAGAAGCTCGTTGACCGGGCCAAGAAGGAGGTCATCGCCGTCGAGAACATGTACCTGGAAGGCCGGATCTCCAACGGCGAGCGCTACAACAAGGTCGTCGACATCTGGTCCAACGTCACCGACCGCGTGGCCGACGAGATGTTCACTTCCATGGAGAAGAAGGAACGCGAGACCGGCGCCTTCAACCCCATCGCCGTCATGGCCGCTTCCGGCGCCCGCGGCAGCAAGCAGCAGATCCGCCAGCTCGCGGGGATGCGCGGCCTCATGGCCAAGCCCTCGGGCGAGATCATCGAGACCCCCATCACCTCCAACTTCCGGGAAGGCCTGACGGTGCTGCAGTACTTCATCTCCACCCACGGCGCCCGCAAGGGCCTCGCGGACACGGCGCTGAAGACCGCCGACTCCGGCTACCTGACCCGGCGCCTCGTGGACGTGGCCCAGGACGTCATCATCAGCATGGAGGACTGCGGGACCCTCGACGGCGTCGAGATCAAGTCCATCGTGGAAGGGGGCGAGACCATCGAGTCCCTGCGCGACCGCATCGTCGGCCGCGTCGCCCTGGAGGACATCCAGGATCCCATCACCGGCGAGAACATCGTCTCCCGGAACGAGGAGATCACCGAGTACCTCGCCGGGCAGCTCCAGTCCGCCGGCATCGAGACCGTCAACATCCGGTCGGTGCTGACCTGCAAGGCGTCCCGGGGCGTCTGCATCAAGTGCTACGGCCGCAACCTGGGCACCGGAAAGCTGGTGGAGCTCGGCGAGGCCACCGGGGTCATCGCCGCCCAGTCCATCGGCGAGCCGGGCACCCAGCTCACCATGCGGACCTTCCACATCGGCGGCACGGCGTCGAAGGTCGAGGCCCAGTCCACCATCGTCACCAAGAACCCCGGCAAGGTCTCCTTCCGGGGGATCCAGTACATCGTCAACACCCAGGGCACCCTGACGGTCATGAACCGCAGCGGGAACATCATCATCGAGGACGAGAAGGGGCGCGACAAGGAACGCTACCCGGTCGTCTACGGCGCCCGCATCCTGGTCAAGGACGGCGACATCATCGAGCCCGGCACCAAGATCGTGGAGTGGGACCCCTTCTCCACGGTGCTGCTCACCGAGGCGTCGGGCACGGTCCGCTTCAAGGACATCCTGCCCGACGAGACGGTCAAGGAGGAAAAGGACGAGGTCTCGCTGAAGTCCACCATGGTCATCATCGACTCGTCCGACGAGAAGCTGCAGCCCCAGATCGAGATCCTGGACGACGAGGGGAAGGTCCTCCACGCCTACCTGCTCCCGTCCAAGTCCCACCTGGCGGCCAACGACGGCGACCGGGTGAGCGCGGGCGACATCCTGGCCAAGATCCCCAAGGAATCCACCAAGACCAAGGACATCACCGGCGGCCTGCCGCGGGTCGTGGAACTCTTCGAGGCCCGCAAGCCCAAGAACCCCGCCGTCATCACCCAGGTGGACGGCAAGGTCCACTTCGGCGGCATCGTCCGCGGCCAGCGCAAGATCATCATCCGCACCCCGCACGGCGACGAGCGGGAGTACTTCGTGCCCCGCGGCGCCCACATCACCGTCCAGGAAGGTGAGGAGATCAAGGCCGGCACGGCCCTGGTCAACGGGCCCATCAACCCCCACGACATTCTCAACGTCCTGGGCGAGAAGGAACTGCAGAAGTACCTCCTCAACGAGATCCAGGAGGTCTACCGCCTGCAGGGCGTCCAGATCAACGACAAGCACATCGAGGTCATCATCCGGCAGATGATGCGCTGGATCCGCGTGGAGAACGTGGGCGACACCGACTTCTACTACGAGCAGCAGGTGGACAAGTTCCGCTTCCAGGAAGAGAACGAGCGGATGGTCCGGGAAGGCCGGCAGCCCGCCATCGGGCGGCCGCTCCTCCTCGGGATCACCAAGTCCTCCCTGTCCACCGACTCCTTCATCTCCGCGGCCTCCTTCCAGGAGACCACCCGGGTCCTCACCGAGGCCTCCATCGCCGGCCGCGTGGACCGTCTCATGGGGCTCAAGGAGAACGTCATCATGGGCCGCCTCATCCCCGCGGGGACCGGGTTCAAGCGTTACCGCCAGTTCCGGATCCTCACCGAGGAGCACTACGAGGAGGTCAAGGAAGACGAGCCCGACATGATCGACTTGGAGGAGATGGGCATGGACCTCGTCGCCGACATGGACGCCGACGACGACTTCGAGGGTGACGAGGGGCTCGACGGCCTGGACGCCGCCTTCGAGGACGACGAGGCCTGATCGTCCCCAACGCGTTGAATCCCGAACCGGCGCCCCGTGGCGCCGGTTTTTTTATGGGGGCGCTCACCCTTCCCGTTGGGTGCGGGACGGGAACAGACCGAAACCCCCGCCGGTTCTACACAGATTCATCCCCTGGCGGGGATGAAGAACGCCCCCACCTGGCGCATGCCCGAACCCCGCCAGTTGAATCTGAATGGACCGATGGGGAGTGCGGCGCGCAGGCCGCCGGAGTGACGGTGGGGGTGTCCTGGGGAGTGCGGCGCGGAGGTCTGACGGAGCGCCGCTTTTTGACAAACCCCAGGAGCAAGGCGCGCAGGTCGCCGGAGCGCCGTCTTTCCGACTGATCGGGCCGGGGAGAAAGGGGGAGAGCGAGGGCGAGGGCGATAGCGAGACCGAGAGCGATACCGATACCGATACCGTAGTTCCCCTGGAGAGGCGAACTCCCACCGGTCGGAGCCCCATAAACCCGCCGCACCCCGGAGGGGTGCCGGAAATCGTTTCCCCCGCGCGCCGCCGGGGGTAAACCGTGCTCCGGAGCACCCTCCCGGACCGGCGGCGCGCGGGGGAAAACAATCTCTATAACTGCCTTTTCTACAAACATTTCACCCCTAACGGGGTGAAGGCGCAGAGGGCATGATCCCGGCGGGGCGAGGGCGCGGCGGGTACGATCCTGACGGGGTGAAGACGCGGCGGGTACGATCCCGGCGGGGCGAGGGCGCGGCGGGTACGATCCTGACGGGGTGAAGACGCGGCGGGTACGATCCCGGCGGGGTGGGGACGCGGCAGGCACGCCCCACACGGGGTGATGACGCGGCGGGTACGATCCCGGTTGCCTTTCGAGACCACGGTTACCGGGCGACGTCCCGGGAAGAGCGCAGGTCCTCTATGTCCTTTGGGTCCCCCGTGATCGAAGGCGGCGTCCCGGGCGACACCCGCGCCTCCAGGAGCGCGAGTTGCTGGGCCAGGATCTGGATCTGCTTGTTCTGTTTCGAGACCACCAGGGTCAGGTGGAGCACCATGACGAAGAGGAACAGGATGGCCAGGAAGAAGATCAGGGACGGCGGGTAGAAGACGCCCATCCACGCGGCGAAGCGGTCGATCCAGTGATAGGAGAGGATGAGGACCTCGGCGACGACGATGCACAGGAGCCACAGCAGCGAGTATTTCTCCTTGAGCCGCTCCCGTCGGAGGAAGGAGAGGATCATGAAGAGGGCAAGCAGGTTGGCGATGGATGCCACGAGCTGCAGGGCCGTCATGGCGGGCTCCTCGATCAAGGGGTTCACGGGCCGTCCGGCGCCGTGCGGCTATTTCAACACAAAGCGCCCCTCCTTCCAAGATTTTTCCGTTTTCCGCCAGGGCCCCGGCTCGTTTTCGCGGCCGGCGGGAGCCGGTCAGTTCGTTCACCCAACACCCCCCTGTTCCCCGCGGCCCCCGTCTGGTATGATGCCCCGGGCCGGCCGTTTTCCGCCGCCCGGGAGCTGCGCATGAACGTCTTTGCCCTCGGCGACCTGCACCTGTCGTTTTCGGACCCCAAGCCCATGGACATCTTCGGGGAGGCCTGGCGCGACCACGCCCGCGTGATGGCGGAGAACTGGCGCTCCGTCGTCGGCCCCGACGACCTGGTGGTGGTCCCCGGGGACATCTCCTGGGCCATGCGCCTGGCCGACGCCCTCCCCGACCTCGCCTGGGTCGAGTCCCTGCCGGGCCGGAAGGTCCTGCTCAAGGGCAACCACGACTACTGGTGGGAGTCCGCGTCGAAGATCCGGGCGGTCCTGGGGCCTTCCACCGCCCTTCTGCAGGGGGCGCCGGTGGTGGTCGGGGACGTGGCGGTGGCGGGGACCCGCGCCTGGACCTGCCCCGGGACGGAGCCCCCGGAGGGCGGCGAGCGCGAGGGGTTCACCGCCGGGGACGAGAAGATCTACCGGCGGGAGGTCCTCCGCCTGGAGGCCTCGCTGGCCGGCCTCGGGAAGGTCTCGTGGAAGCGGCTGGTCATCGCGCTGCACTACCCCCCCTGGAACGACCGTTTCGAGCCCAGCGGGTTCTCGGAACAGATCCGGAAGTGGCCGGGGGCCGTCTGCGTCTACGGGCACCTCCACGGCCCGTCCATCGCCGGGGCGTTCCAGGGCCCCAGGGACGGGGTCCGTTACGTCCTGGCCAGCGCCGACGCCGTGGGCTTCCGGCCGGTTCCCCTGTTCTGACTCCTCACTTCGGTATTGGTATCGGTATCGGTATCGCCATCGCTGCTATCGCTGTCCCCATCGCCAGGTTTTTCGCCGCTTCACCGGCTGCGGCTTGACCAACAGGTTCTCGAACCCGGTTAGGTTCCACGAACGTCCTCTCCCAATTTGATTTGTGCCCCCCCCGCCCTCTTTCCCCGAAGGGGAAAGGCGTTTCAGCCCGGGGCAAGCCGCGGACGCCGGCGATACACAAGCGTCTCGGGAACCGTGACGGGCGTCCGCGGCGCCGCCCCGGGAAGCCGTGCGCCCAAAACCTTTCCGCCCCCGCCCCTCTCCGCCGAATTCAGCGCGTCTTCAAGGGGTACCCCTTGCGGGGTTCTTTCTTGTGGGATAAAATGACACCAGTTTTCCCCCGAAGGAGGCACCCCATGCCGGAATACTTCGCCGCGAACCCGCACATGATCTACTGGGCCCTGGGCGGATTGCTCCTGTTCCTCATCGTCGTCGTCAAGGCGATCGTGGTGGTGGGCGGGACGGAGATCGCCATCCTGGAGCGCAAGTACCTGGGCCGGAACATGCCCCAGGGGCGCGTCATGGCCATGGCCGACGAGGTCGGCATCCAGGCGAGGACCCTGGGGCCCGGCCTCCACTTCGTGATCCCGTTCCTCTACAAGGCCCGCAAGCGCCCCTTCACCGTCATCGAGGAGAGCGAGGTGGGCCTGGTGGAGTCCATCGATGGCGACCCCATCCCGCCGGGGCGCATCTTCGCCCGGGTGGCGCCGGGACACAACGCCTTCCAGGACGGCGAGGCCTTCCTGACCAACGGCGGCCAGAAGGGGCCCCAGATCGAGATCCTGCCCCCCGGGAACTACCGCATCAACCCCGCCCTCTTCATCGTGCGCAAGGTGCCGGCGATCAGCATCGACAAGGGCTTCGTCGGCCTGGTGACCGCCACGGACGGGGTCCCGATCCCCGCCGGCCGCCTGCTGGCCCACAAGGTCACGGGGCACAACACCTTCGAGAACGGCGAGGCCTTCCTGGAGAACGGGGGGCAGAAAGGGCCCCAGATCGAGGTGCTCCTTCCCGGGACCTACCGGGTCAACACGGACCTCTTCCGGGTGGACATCCGCGCGGCCACCATCATCCCGCCCAACAAGATCGGCCTCGTGACGGCGCTGGACGGGGAACCCCTCCCCGAAAAGGAGTACGTGGCCAAGGCCGTGCAGGGGCATGCGGACTACCAGGACGCCTCGAGGTTCCTGGCTGCCGGGGGACAACGCGGTCCGCAGTTCGACGTCCTCAAGCCGGGCACTTATTACGTGAACACCCTCATGTTCCACGTGGAGATGGACGACGTGGCGGTGGTGGAGCGCGGCCAGGTGGCCGTGGTGGTCTCCAACGTGGGCGAGGAGCCCCACCAGGTGAAGGAGTTGGTCGACGCCGTGGCCCGGCGGGAATCGGGGGGGGCGGCGGGCACCGCCCAGCCGCTGGAGGAGCGCCTGAACCTCGGGATCGAGCGCTACGTGGTGCCCAAGGGCTTCCGGGGCATCCAGCAGGAGGTGGCCGGGCCCGGCATCTACTACCTGAACCGGCGGGCCTACATCGTCTACATCGTGGACACCACCAACATCTCCGTGGACTGGGACGACTCCAAGCAGACCAATTTCGACCCCCTGCGGATCGTCTCCCGGGACGGGTTCGAAATCCACGTCTCCGTCAAGGTCATCGTCCGGGTGCGGCCGGACCAGGCCCCCTACATGGTGGCCAAGATCGGCTCCATCCAGAACCTCATCATGCACGTCATCCACCCCATGATCGACTCCTCCTTCCGCAACCAGTCTTCCTCCACCTCCGCCATGAACTTCCTCCAGGACCGCCAGGAGGAGCAGAAGAAGGCAGAGGAACGGGCGAGGGCCGAGCTGGAGCGCTACCACGTGGAGTGCGTCTCCGTCCTGATCTGCCAGATCAAGCTGCCCCAGGAACTCATGGACACCCAGACCAAGAAGATCATCGCCCAGCAGCAGCTGGCCATGTACCAGGAGATGCAGAAGGCCGAGCAGACCCGCATCGCCACCGAGAAGACCCGGGCCGAGGCCGACCAGCAGAAGAACCTGGTGGAGGCCGAGATCGGCGTCAAGATCGCCGAGCAGATGAAGCAGAAGGTCATCCGCACCGCCGAGGGCGACGCCGAGGGCATCAAGCTGAGAGCCCAGGGCGAGGCCGCCGGCATCCGGGCCAAGGGCGAGGCCGAGGGCGCCAAGATCCTGGCCATCGGCGAGTCCACCGCCAAGGCCTACGAGCTGCAGAACAAGGCCGTGGGCGCCCAGGGCGTCACGGCCATCGAGATCGCCAAGCAGATCGCCATGGGCAACATCAAGGTGACGCCCGACTTCCTGGTGCAGGGCGGCGACAACCTGGGCGGGCTCCTCTCGGCGTTCCTGACCGACAAGATCGCCGCGAAGCCGGCCGCGCCCGCCGGCGCGCCGTCCACGGCCCCGGTGGTGACCCCGGCCCCGAAACCGGCCCCGGTCAAGCCCACGATGCCGGCCCCCATCATCCCGCCGGCGAAGTGACTTTAGCTTACGGCAGCGAGTCTTCGAGCTTTTGGATTGCGGCGCCACACCTCGTGGCGCCGCTCTGGCTTGTACGCTTCGAGCATGGAGGAGACGGTCTTGGGCTTTTTCGGCAGGTTGTTCAGAAAGCAGTCCAAAAAGTCTTGGTTGTGATCTCACAGAGGCACAGAGGTACGGAGAAGAATCGTAACGATTGTTGATTCTATTAAATACGATTCGCATTTCTCTGTGCCTCCGTGCCTCTGTGAGAGAAAAGGACTTTTTGCGAACGCAACACAATTGGCTGGCGATCAAGGGGAAAAGGGTTGACATGGTTCCGCTTCGGTACCAAAATGGTTGTATTCTCGCTTGGGAGCTTTTACATGCCTACACTCACCATAAAAAACCTGCCCCCGGAGTTGTACGAACGCCTCAAGGAACGAGCCCGGCTACATCGTCGCAGCCTCAACAGCGAGGTCATCGTCTGCCTCGAGAAAGCGGAAGGTCCGGGTTTCGGGTCCGAAGAAGAGATCCTGGTCAAGGCCAGGCACTGGCGAGAGCGGACGGCGTCGCTTCCGCTCTCGGACGATGAAATCACCCAAGCCAAGCGGGAGGGGCGAGCGTGATCGTGGTCGATACCAACGTCATCGCGGCTCTTCTACTGGCGGGAGAACATGCCCGGTCCGCCGAGGCCCTGCGGCGATTTGACGGCGATTGGATCGCCCCGTTGCTATGGCGAAGCGAGTTTCGGAACGTCCTGAGCCATTACGTGCGCCGGGGCGGGTTGAGCTTGGAGGAGGCCCAGGAAGTCATGGAGGATGCCGAGGCCCTGATGCGGAATTCGGAATACCCGGTGGCCTCAAGGGCAGTCCTGGATCTGGCCGCGAGATCGGGATGCACCGCCTATGACTGCGAGTTCGTCGCGTTGGCTATTGCTTCGAAGACCCGTCTGGTCACCCTGGACAAGCAGGTGCTGGATTGCTTTCCCAGTTCGGCCGTCCATTTAGACGCAGCACGATGACGGCGAGCCGGATTTTTTCGTGTGGTTCGCGGGGTTCGTGGTTATAATCCGATCCACCCGGGTTCGATGGGGAGGAAAATGCTCGAAATCCGCAACCTGACCAAGCGTTACGGGAAGACGGTGGCGGTGGACGGCGTCTCCCTCCGCCTGGAGAAGCAGGAGTTCTTCTGCCTCCTGGGGCCCAGCGGCTGCGGGAAGAGCACCATCCTTCGGATGATCGCGGGCTTCGAAAACCAGGACGCCGGCGAAATCCTCCTGAACGGAAAGGACATTTCCAGGCTTCCGCCCTACCGGCGCGACGTCAACATGGTCTTCCAGAACTACGCGCTCTTCCCCCACCTGAACGTGTACGGCAACGTGGCCTACGGGCTTCGGATCCGGAAAAAGCCGAAGGGGGAAATCCGGGAGCGGGTGACGAAGGCCCTCGCCCAGGTGGAACTCCCGGGTTACGACGATCGGATGCCCTCCCAGCTCTCCGGCGGGCAGAAGCAGCGGGTGGCCCTGGCGCGCGCCCTGGTGAACGAGCCGTCCGTTCTCCTGCTGGACGAGCCCATGAGCGCCCTGGACAAGAAGATCTCCGAGCAGATGCGCCGCGAGCTGAAAGACCTCCAGAAGCAGGTGGGCATCACCTTCGTCTACGTGACCCACAACCAGACCGAGGCGCTGGCCCTGGCCGACCGGGTGGCGGTGATGAACGCGGGCCGGGTGGAGCAGGCCGGCACGCCCCGGGGGATCTACGAGTCGCCCGACACGGTCTTCACGGCGGGCTTCATCGGCTCCATGAACTTTTTCCCGGGCACGGTGCGGTCGGCGGACGAGGGGTCCTGCCGGATCGACCTGTTCGACGCCTGCCCCGTCACCCTCAGCGTCCCCGGGGGGGCCGCCGCCGGGGACAAGGTCCTCTTCTGCCTCCGGCCGGAGCGCCTCAAGCTCAGCCTTCTCCCGCCGGAGCCCTACGAGAACGCCCTGCAGGGGGAGATCCTGGGGTCGGTCTACCTGGGGGAGACCACGGTCTTCGACATCCGGCTGAACACGGGGGACGTCGTCTCCGTGAACGTCCAGAACTACCTTTCGGCCCTGGGGGAGGGGTTCTTCGAGGCGGGGGAGGCGGTCAACGTCCTCTGGAGCCGGACCTCGGGGCGGGTGATCCATGCCTAGGGACCCCGAGGGCCGCCGCCGGCTGGCGCTCCTGTTCCCGCCGTTTTTCTGGCTGACGGTTTTCTTCGTCCTCCCCCTGCTTCTCGTCGGGGTGTTCAGCGTGTCCCAGCCCCAGCTCTACGGCGGGGTCCGGCTCGACTTCACGCTGAAGAACTTCGGCGCCGCCTTCGACCCGCTCTACCTGAACGTTTTCGTCCGGTCGCTGGGCGTGGCGGGCTTCGCCACCGCCCTGACGCTCCTGGCCGGTTTCCCCATGGCCTATTTCCTGGCGTTCGGGGCCGGCCGGGCCAGGTACGTGCTCCTCTTCCTCCTCATCGTGCCCTTCTTCACGAACCTCATGATCCGGCTCTACGCCATGACCGTCCTCTTCGCCGAAAGCGGGTGGATCAACACGGTGCTGGGCGCCCTGGGGCTCACGGACGCCCCCCTGCGACTCGGTCGCTCCGACTTCTCGCTCTACCTGGGCTTCCTCTACTGGAACCTCCCGTTCATGGTGCTGCCCATCTTCGCTTCCCTCGACCGGATGGACATGTCCTGGATCGAGGCTTCCATGGACCTGGGCGCCGGCCGGGTCCGGACCTTCCTGCGGGTCACCCTCCCCTGCGCCCTGCCAGGGGTCTTCGCCGGCGTGATCTTCTGCTTCGTGCCCACGCTGGGCTGCTTCATCATCCCCGAGGTGCTGGGCGGGAAGAACCATGTCCTCATCGGCAACGTCATCACCGACCAGTTCACCGTGGCGCGGAACTGGCCGCTGGGGTCGGCCCTCTCCACCGTCCTGATCGCCGTGATCATGGTCTTCGTCTACCTCTACCTCCGCTACGCCGACCGCTGGGCGACGAGCTAGGGGGACGCCGTGTCCGGGCGCAACGACCTCCGCATCGGCCAAAGCCCCTGGGTCCGGGTGCTCTTCTTCGCCGGGCTCCTCTTCCTCCTGACGCCCCTCGTCCTGCTCATCCTGTTCTCGTTCAACGCGTCGAAAAACGTCACCCAGTGGGGCGGGTTCTCCGTGGAATGGTACGGGAAGGCCTTCCGGGACACCTCCCTGTGGATCTCCGTCCGGAACTCGCTCCTGGTGGCGGTCCTGAGCACCCTCATCTCCACCGTTCTGGGCACCCTGGCCGCCCTGGCGATCGGGGCCCGCCGGTTCCGGGGGCGGGCGCTGCTCCGGAACCTGGTGCACATCCCCATCATCCTCCCCGAGATCGTCTTCGGCGTGGCGCTGCTCATCCTGTTCATGGTGATCCGCCTCCCCCTGGGGCTCCTCTCCGTCACCTGCGCCCACGTCACCTTCAGCCTCTCCTTCGTCATCATCATCGTGCTCACGTCGGTCCTCAACTTCGACCGGGAGATCGAGCACGCGGCGCTGGACCTCGGGGCGAGGCCGGTCCGGGCCTTCTTCGACGTGGTCCTGCCCAACATCTCCGCCGGCATCGTCTCGGCGGCCCTCTTCGCCTTCGCCCTCAGCATCGACGACTTCGTCGTGACCTTCTTCACCACGGGGGCCGGGTTCACCACCTTCCCCCTGAAGGTCTACTCCATGCTCAAGTACGGGATCAACCCGTCCATCAACGCGGTCTCCACCCTCCTGATCCTCGTGACCTGCGCCGCCGTGGCCGGCGGGGGGCTCCTCGCCCTGAAGCGGGATCGGCTCGAGGGAAAGCTTCGCTGGGTCACGGGGGGCCTGTTGACCCTGACCGCGGGGCTCGTGGCCTTCCTCTGCCTGGCCGCCCCCCGGCACAAGGTGATCCACTTCGCCAACTACTCGGAGTACTTCGACGAGTCGATCCTGGAGGATTTCCGGAAGGAGACCGGGATCGAGGTGGTGATGGACTACTTCGGCGACGTCAACGAACTGCTCACCAAGCTCGACACCGGCACCTGCTCCGAGGACCTGATGATGGTCAGCGACCACTTCGTGGAGATCATGATCAAGCAGGGGCACCTGCGCCCGCTGGACTTCGGGAACATCCCCAACGCCCGGTACCTGGACCCCGGCTTCCGGGCCCTCTCCTTCGACCCCTCCGGACGGTACTACGTTCCCTACGCGTGGGGGCTCGTGGCCATCGCCTACAACGCCGACAAGGTCCGGGAGCCGGTGGACTCCTGGAAGGTCTTCTGGGACCCCGCCTACAGGGAACGGATGACCTTCGTCGCCGAGATGCGGCCGGTCTTCGCCGTCGCCTACCTGCTCCTCGGTTACTCCATCAACGACACGGACCCCGCCCACCTCGCCCGGGCCAAGGCCCTGCTCCTGAAGCAGAAGCCGCTTCTTAGAAAGTACGAGAGCGCCCTCTTCAAGGACATGCTCCGCTCGGGGGAGATCTGGCTCGCCCAGGTGTGGTCCGGCGAGGGGGTCAAGCTGTGCCGGGAGGACCCGAAGCGGTTCAGGTTGGCCTTCCCCCGGGAGGGGTGCCAGATGTTCGTGGACAACTTCTGCATCCCCGGGAGTTCGAAGAACGCGAGGGAGGTGGAGATCTTCATCAATTACCTCCTCCGCCCCGAGGTCTCGGCCCGCAACATGAACTTCATCTGTTATGCCATGCCCAACCCCGAGGCGTTCAAGCTCCTCCCGCCGGACCTGCGGGATCACCCCACCCTCTTCGCGCCCGGCGGGGGGTTCGGGAAGTACCCGCTTTTCCATGACGTGGGCCGCTTTCTCGACCCCCTGACGAAGGCCTGGACGGAGATCCGGGGGCACTGAAGTAGGCTGTAGGGGTTTAGGCTGTAGGGGTTTAGGCTGTAGGCTGAAGCACCCTCAGCGTATTGGTTTTGCCAAGACGATTATCGGGTTTGCTTTCTCCTTTGCCCTGTAATAGAAAAGATGTGTGAAAGAAATCATTTCAGATCATGAAACCAAAGATATCAAAAGACGGATCTCCTCCAAGTGCACGCCGGTGACCGGGTCCAGCGGTTGCACACGAAGGTGATCGCCGTCCCCGGGGGGGAGAACGTGCGCCGCCCGGCAGGCGGCGGGTACGGTAGGCGCCTTCTGCCGGAAGGCGCCAGGGAAAGACAAAGCGCCGCCCGGCAGGCGGCGCGTACAGTAGGCGCCTTCTGCCGGAAGGCGCCAGGGAAAGACAAAGCGCCGCCCGGCAGGCGGCGCGTACGGTAGGCGCCTTCTGCCGGAAGGCGCCAAGGGGAAAGACAAAGCGCCGCCCGGCAGGCGGCGCGTACTTTCAGAAGCCCGGGTCGGAGATCTTGCGGACCTCGAACTTGCCGTATTTCTCCAGGATCGGCAGGACCGCCTCCGCCTTGCCCAGCACCACCAGGGTGAAGTCCTCCGAGGGGACCAGCCGCTTCGCCGCGTCGGCGACGGCGGCCGGCGTCACCCGGGACACTTCCGCGAGGAAGCGGTCGAAGTAATCCCAGCCGATCCCGTAGAAGCGGAGCTGGGCGTAGGCGTCGGCCTGCTGGCCGGCGGTCTCGAGGTCCAGGGGGGTCTGCCCCCGGATGTAGTTCCGGGCGCTCTCCACGTCGGCGGCGGCGAAGCCCTGCTCCCGCGCCTTCTTCATCAGGTCGAGGGTGATGTCCAGCATCGTGCCGAGGTCCTCGTTTTTCGTGTAGGAGGCGATGGTGAAGAGACCGCCGTTGCGCCAGCCCTGGAATGCGCTGCCGGCGCCGTAGGTGAGGCCGCGCTTGATGCGAAGCTCGGTGTTGAGCCAGGACGTGAAGCGGTCGCCGAACAGGGTGTTGAAGACCTGCGCACGGGGTTCCACGGGGTCGCCGAAGGCGAAGCCGGGCCCGCCCAGGATGAAGAAGCTCTGGTTGAGGTCCGGCTTGTCCACCAGCAGGAGCCGGCGTCCGGACGGTTTCGGGAACTCGGGGAGGCTCGGCGCCCCGGCGGGGGCGGCGGGCCGGGCCCAGGTCCCCAGGGTTCTCCCGAGGGCCGCCTTCAGGTCGTCCGGGGAAATGTCGCCCACCACGCAGAGAATCATCCGGTCGGGCCGGTAGCAGGCCTTGTAGAACGCCTTGACGTCGTCGGGCCCGAGCGCGCCGAGAGAGGCCTCGGTGCCCAGGGCGAGGCGGCCGAGGGGGTGCCCGGCGAAGTAGGCCTTCATGAAGTAGGGCCGGATGGCGGCGTGGGCGTCGTCCTTGAGGGATTTGAAGGACTCCCGGCGCCGGGCCCGCTCCCGCTCGAACTCGTCGGCGGGGAGATCGGGGGTGGTCAGGGCGGCGGACGCGAGGTCGAGCAGGACGGGGAAGTGTTCCCGGAGGCACAGGCCGCTCATCTGGGCACTTTCGGCGTCGGAGCTCATCGTGAGGGACGCCCCCATGAAGTCGATGGCCTCCGCCACGGCCTGGGCGCTCTTCCCGCCGCACCCCTTGAGCAGCAGGTCCGCGGTCAGGCCGGCGACGCCCTCCTTCCCCTGGGGCTCGTCCGCCGTCCCCGCGCCGCCGAGGATGGCCTGGAAGCTGACCAGGGGGGCGGTCCGGTCGAGGCGGTAGAGCACGGTCATCCCGTTGTCGAGGGTGAAGACCTCCGGGGGGGGCAGGCGGAACTCGCCGGCCCGGAGGGTGAAGGTGGCGAGGAGGGCAAGGGCGGAGAGGCTCGCGGTCTTCTTCATGGTCAGTTCTCCTTGGGGATCAGCGTGCCCACCGTCAGGGCGTCCTCCACCAGGTACCGGGCCGCGGCCCCGCGGACGGCTTCGGGCCCGAGCTTGTCGTACCGGGCGGAAAAATCGAAGAGCTTCTTCCAGTCGCCGTGGAGCAGTTCCGCCCTCCCCAGGGCGTTGGCGATGTCGGCCTGGCTCTGGAGCCGCCGGTAGTGGGCCGAGCGGATGCCGTTGACGGCCTTCTGGACTTCCCGCTCCGACACGCCGTCCGTGCGCACCTTCTCGATCTCCTCGAGGACCTGCCGCTCGACGAGGGCCAGGTCGGCGCCGGGTTTGGGCTGGACGACGATGGTGAAGAGGTAGGGGTCGAGGTTCTCCTCGATGCCGCCCCGAACCGACAGGGCGGACTGCTCCTGCCAGACCAGGCGGCGGTAGAGGCGGCTGCTCTCCCCGTCCAGGAGGGCGGATTCGAGCGCCTGGAGGGCGGGGAAGTCCTTGTCCGTGCAGGCGACGCCCCGGAAGGCCAGCATCAGGAGCGGCGCCTGGGACTGCTTCCGGACAACCACGCGGCGGATGCCCATCTGGGGCGGTTCCACGGTGGAAACCGGCGGCGGGGGCGGGACGCGCCGGATGGCCCCGAAGTGCTTCCGGATCAGGCCGATGGCCCTGGCGGGATCGAAATCCCCCACCAGGATCAGCACGGCGTTGTTGGGGGCGTAGTAAGTGCGGTAGTAGGCTACGATCTCGTCCCGGCGCCAGGAGAGGATGTCGCTCATCCACCCGATCACGTCCCAGTGGTAGGGGTGCGCCATGATGGCGGTGGCCCGGAGGTGCTCGTTGAGGAGGCTCCGGTTGTCGTTCTCGGTGGTCAGCCGGCGTTCGTTGGCCACCACGCTCCGCTCGGACTCCAGGACCTTCGGGTCGAAGCGCAGGCCCTGCATCCGGTCGGCCTCGATTCGGATCATGGGCTCGAGGGCCTCGGGCGGGAACCAGTCGGTGTAGGCGGTCATGTCGTCCCCGGTGTAGGCGTTGTTGGACCCGCCGTGGAACTCCATGATCCGGTCGAACTCGCCGGGGGGCACGTTTTTCGACCCGTTGAACATCATGTGCTCGATGAAGTGGGACACGCCCGTCAGGCCGACCCGCTCGTTCCGCGAGCCGACGCGGAAGAAGGTGTACAGCGCGACGCTGGGGATGTTGTGCCGGGGAACCAGGAGCACCTTCAGGCCGTTGGGCAGGTCGTGCTGCCGGACTTCGTCCGGTGTCAGGGCGCCCAGCCCGGCGGTCAGGCAGGCCAGGAGAACCAGGGGCGCGGCCGCGGTCATGATTCGCTTCATGGACGTCTCCGTGCGGTCGGATGGGGCGGTCCCCGGGCCGGCCGGCGGGGCGGGCGACCCGGGACCGTCAAAACAGGTAACGTTACCTTGTTTCAGAGGGGAAAGCAATACCTATCCCGGCCGACGTTTCGAGAGATCGCCCCCTCTGTCTTGCGTGAATGGGCAACGCTTTTGCGAAAGCTTCATGAGCACGGAACGCCCCCCTCGGCAATGGGTGGGTGTCCTGATCCTGAATCGACCTCGCCACCCCTTTGTTCCGTGCGGATCGTGGCCTTTCGTGTCTTCACCGCGCATTGGTCGTGCCCGCCGCGTCCCGACCCACCGGGATCGTGCCTGCCGCGTCCTCATCCCGTGTGGGGCGTGCCTGCCGCGTCTCCACCCCGCCGGGATCATGCCCTCTGCGTCCTCATCCCGTGTGGGGCGTGCCTGCCGCGTCTCCACCCCGCCGGGATCATGCCCTCTGCGTCCTCACCCCGTCAGGGGTGAAATGTTTGTAGAAAAGGTAGTTATAATGATTCTCCTCCCCCGCGCGCCGCCGGCCGGAAGGGTGCTTCGGAGCACGCTTCACCCCCGGCGGCGCGCGGGGGAAATGAATAAAAGCCTCTTTTACTGTCATGAACGCAGCCGCCCAAGCGCCTGCCGCGGCGAAAGCTGTTGAAGAACCCCGGCGGTTGTGAGACACTGAAATCGTTCTTTTCAAATCCCGTCCGGCGAGGAACCCATGCAAGACATCACGGTGAAGGCAGCGGATATTCAGGCGGCCATACTGGATCATCTCACCACGATGCGGGGGCGCATCCCCGAACTGGCGACGCTCAACGACTACTACCAGGCAGTGGCCTACACCGTGAGGGACCTCATGATGCGGCACTGGAAAGCCGGGGTCGAGTTCTGTTACCACGAGGAGCCCCGGATGCTGGCCTACCTATCCGCGGAGTACCTCGCCGGGCCGCAGCTCGGGAACAACCTGGTGAACCTGGGCCTCTACGAGGTCGTGCGGGAGGCGGTGGCGGGGCTGGGCAAGGACTTCGACGCCGTCCTGGCCTGCGAGGAGGAGCCGGGCCTCGGGAACGGGGGGCTGGGCCGGCTGGCCTCCTGCTTCCTCGATTCGACCGCCACGCTGGGCGTGCCGGCCATCGGGTACGGCATCCGGTACGAGTTCGGGATCTTCCGCCAGGACATCCGGGCCGGCTGGCAGGAGGAACTCACCGACAAGTGGCTCCGCCGCGGTTTCGTCTGGGAGATGCCCCACCCGGAAATCGCCTACGACGTCCGCTTCGGGGGGCACACCGAGTGGTACCGCGACCCGGACGGGCACACCCGGGTCCGCTGGAAGCCGGACCAGGTGGTCAAGGGGGTGGCCTACGACGTCGTGATCCCGGGCTACCGGACGGGCACGGTGAGCCTGATGCGGCTCTTCAAGGCGGAGGCCGTGGAGTCCTTCAGCTTCCGGGCCTTCAACGTGGGGGACTACTACGGCGCCGTCCACGAGAAGATGGTCTCGGAGAACCTGTCCAAGGTGCTCTACCCCAACGACGAACCCCTGGCGGGGCGCGAACTCCGCCTCAAGCAGCAGTACTTCCTCGCCTCCTGCGCCCTGCAGAACCTCCTCGCCGTTTTCCTGGTGAAGGAGACGGACCTCGAGCGGCTCCCGGAGCGCTTCGCCGCCCAGCTCAACGACACCCACCCCGCCATCGCCGTGGCGGAGCTGATGCGGCTCCTGGTGGACGAGTACGACCTGGAGTGGGGCCCGGCCTGGGGCATCACCGAACGCCTCTTCGCCTACACCAACCACACCCTGCTGCCCGAAGCGCTGGAGAAGTGGCCCGTGGGGATGCTGGGGAACCTCCTGCCGCGGCACCTGGAGATCATCTACGAGATCAACCGGCAGTTTCTGGACCGCGTCCGCGCCCTGGACCCGAACGATCTCGACCGGGTCCGCCGGCTCTCCCTGATCGACGAGACCGGCGAGCGCTACGTGCGCATGGCGAACCTGGCGGTGGTGGGGAGCCACGCCGTCAACGGGGTGGCCGCCCTCCACTCCGAGCTGCTGAAACAGACGGTCCTGAAGGACTTCTTCGACCTGTGGCCGGGCAAGTTCCACAACGTCACCAACGGGGTCACCCCCCGCCGCTTCCTGGCCCTGTGCAACCCGAGGCTGGCCCGGCTCCTGGACGAGGCGGCGGGCCCCGGGTGGCTGACGGACCTGGATCGGCTCCGGGCCCTCGAACCCCTGGCCGCCGACCCCGCTTTCCTCGCCCGGTGGCGGGCCGTCAAGCGGGAGAACAAGCAGCGCCTGGCGGACGTGATCGCCGCCCGGACCGGGATCGTCACCGACCCCGAGTCCCTCTTCGACGTCCAGGCGAAACGGATCCACGAGTACAAGCGCCAGCACCTGAACCTTCTGCACGTCATCCACCTCTACAACCGGATCCACCGGGGAGAGACGGAGGGCATGACCCCCCGCACCGTGATCTTCGGCGGGAAGGCCGCCCCCGCCTACCACATGGCCAAGCTCATCATCCGGCTCGCCCACGCGGTGGCGGAGGTGGTGAACAACGACCCGGAGGCGCAGGGGCTCCTCCGCGTGGTCTTCGTGCCCGATTTCAACGTCCGGAACGCCCAGTGCATCTACCCCGCCGCCGATTTGTCGGAGCAGATCTCCACCGCGGGGAAGGAGGCCTCGGGGACCGGGAACATGAAATTCTCGCTCAATGGCGCCCTGACCATCGGCACCCTGGACGGCGCCAACGTCGAGATCCGCGAGGCGGTGGGGGAGGAGAATTTCTTCCTTTTCGGCCTGACCGCGGCGGAAGTGATGGAGCGGCGCCGGTCGGGTTACCGCCCGGCCGATCTCTACGAGTCGGACCCCGTCATCCGCGCCGTTGTCGAACCGATCGCGTCGGGGGCCTTCTCCGGCGGCGACCGGAACATCTTCCGCCCCCTGGTGGACTCCCTCCTGTTCCAGGACGAGTACATGCTGCTGGCCGATTTCCGGTCCTACGTGGAGAGCCAGGACCGCGCCGCGTTCACCTTCCGCGACCCGGACGCCTGGGCCCGGATGTCGGTGCTCAACGTGGCGCGGATGGGGCGGTTCTCCTCGGACCGGGCCATCCGGGACTACTGCCGGGACATCTGGAAGATCGAGCCGCGGCAGGGTGGAAAGTGACTGAAAAGGGGGCGTCCGCGCCGGTTGAAACCGGCGCCGCCACGAACAGGGAGGCCTGATGAAACTGAAGGTCGTCGATTCCCAGCGCTGCGTCGGCTGCCAGCTCTGCATGTTCGCCTGCTCGCGGCGGGGCGGGGACGCCGGGCTGAGCAACTCCTGCATCGGCGTCATGTCGGCGGGGGGCATGTCCAAGGGCTTCAAGGTGATCGTCTGCCGCTGCTGCGCGGACGCCCCCTGCGTCCGGGCCTGCCCGGTGGGGGCGCTTTCGCAGAAGCCGACCGGCGGGGTCCGGCTGCAGGCGGACCGCTGCATCGGCTGCGGGTCCTGCCGCCAGGCCTGCATCATCGGGGCCGTCTTCTGGAACGGCGAGACGGGCAAACCGCTGATCTGCATCCAGTGCGGGCTCTGCGCGAAGTATTGCCCCCACGGCGTCCTGGAACTGGAGAAGACCGAACCCGCCCCGGAGGTGCGTCCATGAGTGCCGCCCATCCCACCCGCGTCCTCTACATCGACGTCGGCCGCAAGAGCCACAAGGTGGTGGACCGTCCGGACCTCTTCGCGTCCTGGTTCGGCGGCGCCGGCGCCGCCATCCGGCTCCTCCGCGAGGAGTGCCCCGAGGGGGTGGACCCCTACGCCCCCGAGGCGCCCGTGATCTTCTCCGTGGGCCCCCTCACGGGGCTGTTCCCCCTGGCCTCGAAGAGCGTGGCCATGTTCAAGTCGCCCCTGACGGGCAACCTGGGGGAGAGCCACGCGGGCGGCCGCAGCGCCCTCGCGATCCGGATGGCCGGTTACGGGGCCATCGTCATCAAGGGCGCGTCCCCCCTGCCGATCTACCTGGCCATCCACGGCGGCAAGGTCGGTTTCCGGGACGCCACCACCCTCTGGGGCATGCGGAGCCTCTTCACCGCCGGCAGCATCATCCGGGAGAAGGAGCCGGGCGCGGGCTCGCGTTCCATCATGCGCATCGGGCGGGGCGGGGAGAACCGGGTGGCCTTCGGGTCGGTGACCTCCGAAACCTACCGGCACTTCGGGCGGATGGGCCTGGGGGCCGTCCTGGGCAGCAAGAAGATCAAGGCCGTGGTGATCGCGGGGGAGTGCTCCATCCCCGTCGCCGACCGCCCGGCGTACCGCCGGGTCTACGACCGGATCTACGACGCCGCCGTGGAGTCCCCGGTCATGAAGAAGTACCACAACCTGGGCACGGCGGGGAACGTGATGACCATGCAGGCCATCGGCGCCATGCCCACCCGGAACCTGCTCTCCGGGACCTTCGAACACGCCGGGCGGATCTCGGGGGAGGCGCTGGCGGAGAACTACCTGGGCCGGCGGCTGGCCTGCGCCCACTGTCCCGTGGGGTGCATCCACATCGCCGCGGTCCGGGAACCTTACGCCAACGAGGCCTACTTCTACAAGACCACCATGGTGGGGTACGACTGGGAGCTGATCTACGCCCTGGGCTCGGACCTGGGGATCGGCGACCCCCAGGGGATGCTCCTCCTCTTCGACGCCGTGGAGAAGGCCGGGATCGACTCCATCTCCACCGGCGTCTGCCTGGCCTGGGCCACCGAGGCGCTGGAGAAGGGGCTCGTCACCCCGGCACAGACCCTGTTGCCGCTGGCCTGGGGGGACTGGAAGACCTTTGTCGAGGCGGTGGACCTCATCGTGGGGCAGCCCAACGACTTCTACCGGGCGCTGGCCCGGGGCGTCGCCCACGCCGCGTCCGTCTACGGCGGGAAGGACTTCGCCATGGCGTTCGGCGGGCTCGAGATGCCCGGGTACCCCACCGGCCCCGGGTCCTGGCTCGGCCTGATGATCGGGGGGCGGCACAGCCACCTCTGCAACGCCGGCTACAGCCTCGACGACGCCATTCTGCGGAAGGGCCAGCCCATGACCGCGGAGCAGATCGTCGACAGCCTCCTGAAGGAGGAAGCCTGGCGGCAGGTCCTTACCAGCCTCTGCATCTGCCTGTTCGCCCGGGGCGTCTACCCGGCGGACGTGGTCCGGGAAGCCCTGGCCGTGGCGGGCTATTCCCTGACGGACGAGGAGATCCTCGCGCGGGGCCGCGCCATCCTGGGGTGCAAGCACGCCTTCAAGCGGCGGGAGGGTTTCCGGCTGGAGGAACAGGTCCTCCCGGGACGGGCCCTGGAGCTCGAGAACCCCTCCATGCCCTTCGACCGGGCCTTCATCGAGGCCGGCCTGGCCCACGCCCGCCGGCAGGTGGACGCCCTGGTGTCGGGCGCGGGGGAGGGGGCCGGTTGATGGCCTGCCCCTCCCGCGGCAGCTTCGCCCGTGACCCGGTCGGGACGGGGCCCCCTCCCGCGGGCCGGCGCCGTGCGCCGTGGCGGGGCCTCCTGCTGGCCGGGGTGGTGCTGTTGCTGGGGCCCTTCGCCCGGGGGCAGGCCCCGGTGCTCGTCCTGACGGACGCGGTGCGGGAACTGGCCCTCGGCCCCTGGATGGAGGTCCTGGAGGACCCGGAGGGCCGGCTGGCCATCGGGGACGTCTCCAGCGACCCGACCCGCAAGGCGTTCCGCCCCTGCGGCCCCCGCTTCCCCGCCTTCGGTTTCTCGCAGTCCGTGTTCTGGGTCCGCTTCGCCATGCACAACCCCACGGAGAAGGACAAGCTCCGCCTCCTGGAGATCGCCTACCCCCTGCTGGACCACGTCGAGGTCTACGTGTCCCGGGCGGGCCCGGGGTGGGACGTCCGGGTCATGGGCGACCGCCACCCCTTCGCCGACCGGGACATCGCCAACCGCAACTTCGTGACCAGCATCTTCATCCCGCCGGGCCAGACCCGGCACGTCTTCCTCCGCTTCCGGACCGACTCCTCCAGCTGGTTCCCCCTGTTCCTGTGGTACCCGTCCGACTTCATCCGGGGCGTCATCGGGGAGTCGGTGGTGCTGGGGCTCTGCTACGGGGTCATGGCGGCCTTCGCCCTCTACAGCCTCTTCGTGTTCTTCTCCATGCGGGAGCGCAACTACCTGTTCCTCACCCTCTACATCCTCTGCTACACCATCCTGCAGATGGTCCTCAACGGCCAGGCCTTCCAGTATTTCTGGCCGAAGCTCCCCGGGTGGAACCTCTACGCCCTGCCGGTCATGGCCGGCCTCACCGTCTTTTCCATGTTTTTCTTCACCCGGGAGTTCCTCGGGATCCACCGCGGGATGACCACGCTCAACGCCCTCTTCCGCGTGATGATGCTCTACGCCGTCCTCATCCCGCTGGCCGGGATCGTCTGGGGCTACCCCGCGGGGGTTCGGCTCGCGGGGATCGGCACCCTCGTCTCGCCGACCCTGGCCTTCGCCATCGGGATCGTCTGCCGCATCCGCGGGCACCGCTACGCCCGGTACTACCTGGTCGCCTTCTGCACCTTCTTCATCTTCGCCACCATCTACGGCCTCTCCAAGTTCGGCATCCTCCCTTCCACCTCCTTCACCGAGGGGGGGCTCTACGTCGGCGCGGTGCTGAAGGTCTTCTTCCTCTTCTTCGCCATCCCCGACAAGATCAACGCGCTGCAGGCGGAGAAGGAGACCGCGCGGGCCCGGCTGATCGAGGCCCTGCGCCACAACGAGGAGATCCAGGAGCGCTTCAACGCCGAACTCCGGGTCGTCAACCGCTCCCTGGAGATGAAGGTGGAGGAGCGGACCCTGGACCTGGCGGCGAAGAACGCGGAACTGACCCGCCAGCAGGCCGAGCTTCAGCTCGCCTACGACCAGCTCAGCCGGGTGGACCGGATGAAGACCGACTTCCTGTCGTCGGTGTCCCACGAGCTGCGCACCCCGCTCACCTCCATCCTCGGCTTCGCCAAGATCATCGACCGGGACTACCGGAAAGTGGCGAAGGCGCTCCGGCTCAGCGGCTCGGACCCGGGGATCGAGAAGTCCCACCTGCGCATCATCGAGGACCTCCGCATCATCATCCTGGAGGTGGAACGGCTCTCCCGCATGATCAACAACGTCCTGGACCTGGCCAAGATCGACTCGGGGAAGATGGAGTGGCAGGACCAGGTCTACCCCGCCGCGGACCTCCTCCTGGGCGTGAAGTCCATCGGCGACGGGTTCTTCTACAACCGCCCGGACCTCTTCTTCAAGGCCGAGACCGCCGGCGTTTCGGGCTTCCTCCGCATCGACCGGGACCGGTTCATCCAGGTGATCACCAATCTCTTCTCCAACAGCGCCAAGTTCACCCGGAAAGGGGTGGTCGAACTGCGGGCCCGCCGGGACGGGGAGGACGCCCTCGTCATCGCGGTGAGCGACACGGGGGCGGGGATCCCCCCGGAGTCCCTGGAGACGATCTTCGAGAAGTTCCGCCAGGTGGGCGACACCCTGACGGGGACGCCCTCCACCGGGACCGGCCTGGGGCTGACCATCTGCAAGGAGATCGTGGACCACTACGGGGGGGAAATCTGGGTGGAGAGCACCGTGGGCAAGGGCAGCACCTTCCACGTCCGCCTTCCCCTTTGCCCGTCCCCGGAACCATCGGCCGGGACGCCCGGAGACGCTGGGACCGTGTGATTCGCCTCTGCCGTCGCGTGCCGGATTTCGGGGCGATGCCCGGAGCGGTCCGTCAACGCGTGCGGGCGTGGGAACAAGGGCCGAAAACACGGGGCGGAACGAAACAGGGATCAGCGGCCGCCGTCCCGTGCCCGAAGGAACAGCAGCCGCTCCAGGTTGCTCCAGCTCTGGAAGGGGTACACCCTTGGCCAGCGCTCGGTCACGAGCGCGGCATAGCCCCGCGTCAGGGACAGGGCCTGGTCGTGGGGGGATCCCCCCCCGGCTGCCAGGGGCGGGCAGATCTCGAAGACCACCCGGCCGTTGCCCTCCAGGACGCCGAAGACCGGGACGACGGAAGCCCCGGTCTCCGCCGCCAGTTCGCCCGCCCCCGGCCGGAACGTGCGGGGGGCGCCGAAAAAGGGGACGGTGACGCCCTGCCGGCCCTTGCCGCCGTCCCCGTAGATCACCACGGCGCCCCCGTCCCGCAAGGCCGTGTGGGCGAGGTAGACCTGCATCGAGCGGTTCTGTGCCTGGGTCGACTTCTCTTCGTCCTCGCCGCGGATGAGCACGAAGCGGCGGCCCTCCGCCGCGAGGCAGCGCCGGAAGAGCCCGCTGAGCGGGCTGTGAAGCAGGAGCAGGATCGTGCCCACGCTCCCGCCTCCTGGCCACAGACCGGCCAGGTCACCCTGCAGCCGCAGCCAGGGCGATGCCGCCGGCGGCGCGGCCAGGACCCGGTTCCGCCAGTGGATCCAGGTGTTGGTGAGCAGGCTTTGACGGACGGCCCGGGAGGGGCTCTCTTCGCCGACCAGTTCGCTCCATCGCCGGACGGCGGCGATACCGGGGCGAAAGAGGAGCCGCCGCATCCCGGGTACGCCCAGCCACACCCGCTGGAGAAAGAAACCCGGCCCGTACGGCAGGTTCCGGCCGCCGCAGACCGGCCCCCGGGTCCACCACCTGGCCTTCCGGGCAGGATGCGGCGGGCGACCCAGCGGCGGGCCGCCGTCCTCCCCCGGTACCGGCCCGGTCGACGGCCCCTCGCCCGGCCCGGGCGGCCGGGTGACCCGGCGGACCAGGTGGGCGACGGTGGGATTTTCGAGGAAGGCCGCCGCGACCCGGACCCCGAGCCCATCCTCCACCGCCAGGATGAACCGGGCGGCCCGGAGGGAATCCCCGCCCGAGTGGAAGAAGTTGTCCCCCGGTTGAAGGGCGGGTTCGCGCAGCACGTTGGCCGCCAGGGCGGTCAGGGCGGTTTCCAGCCGGGGAGGGTCAGCCAGGAGCGCCGCCAGGGAAGCCGCTTCGCGCGGTCCCGGCTCTTCTTCTTCCCGCGCCGCCGTTTCCCGCCATGCGGCCCAGGTTTCCAGGCGATTCGCCTCGAACGCCTCGCGGCAGGCGAAACGCTGGAGTTTCCCGCTGGTGGTCTTCGGAAGGCTCTTCGGCGCCACGAGGGCGACGGCGTGCGCCGCCAGCCCGAGACGTTCGCCCAGCCGCCGCCGGATCGCCCGGATCACCCCCGGCCCGTCGAGGCCCTCCCGGCACTCGGCGCGCACCTCGTGCAGGACGACCAGCCGCTCCTCCTCGTCCACGGTGACCGGGAACGCCGCGCCGCCCCCGGGGCGCAGGCAGGGGGAGCACTCGCCGGCCGCGGCCTCGATGTCCTGCGGGTAGTGGTTCTGCCCGCGGATGATGACCAGGTCCCTGATCCGGCCGGCGACGAACAGGTTGCCGTCGTGAAGGAAGCCCAGGTCGCCGGTCCGCAGGAAGGGGCCCTCCCCGCTGTCGGCCAGGACGGCGCCGAACACGCGGGCCGTGGTTCGCGGGTGGTTCCAGTAGCCCCGGGCGACGCCGGGGCCGGCCACCCAGATTTCGCCGACCCGGTCGGGGGCGGCTCGCCGGCCGGATTCGGGGTCGGCGACGGCGATCGTCAGCCCCGGGCAGGGCGCTCCGCAGCCCACCAGCGGCCGGCTGTCCGGGGCCCCCGCGGCGACCGGCACGACCCGGCCGTCGTCCAGGCCCCGGGCGTCGAAGCTTTGGATCAGCGGCGGGTCGGAGAGGATTTTGGACGTGACCAGGATGGTGGCCTCCGCCAGGCCGTAATTCGGGGTGAAGGCGTCGGCGTGGAAACCGCAGGGGGCGAAGGCGCGGCTGAACCGCTCCAGCGTGGCGGCGTGGACGGGCTCCGAGCCGTTCATGGCGCACCGCAGGGACCGCAGGTCCAGCTCCCGGCACCGTTCGGGCGCGGCCCGGCGGGCGCACAGGTCGTAGGCGAAGTTCGGGCCGACCGTGCTGCAGGCGCCGTAGCGGGAGACCAGGCGCAACCACCCCAGGGGGTCGCGGATGAAGGCCGCCGGGGAGATGAGAACCAGCCGCGCGCCGCTGTAAAGCGCGGCGAGCGTCATCAGGATCAGGCCGCCGTCATGGAAGAGGGGCATCCAGTTGACGAGGGTGGAACCCGGGTCGTAATCCAGGATCTGCCGTATGACCCGCAGGTCGTAGGACAGGTTGTCGTGGTCGACCCGGACCCCCCGGGGCGTCCCGGTCGAACCGGAGGTGTACTGCAACAGGGCCGGGGCGCCGCCGCCCAGGGTCGGCGGCTGCCAGTCGTCCTCGGTTCCGGGCGGCGGCGCGGTGTCGAGAGACAGCCAGGTGACCGGCGGGACGGCCGGGTCCTTCAGGCAGGGGGCCAGGTGCCGCCGTGCCGTTTCCGTGGCCGCCACGAGGCTGACCGTGGCGTCCTGGAGAATGGCGCGCAGCCGGGGGCCGGCCGCGTCGCGGGAGGCCTCCAGCGCGGTCGGCACGGCGACGACCCCGGCGTAAAGGCAACCCAGGAAGGCCGTCAGGAAGCCCTCTTCCGACTCGAGCGGCAACAGCGCGCGATCGCCGGGACTGACCCGGGCCTGCAGGGCGGCGGCGGCGGCGCGTGCTCGGCGGTCCAGTTCGGCGTAGGTCAGGGTCGTTTCCGGGGCCCCGTCGGCGCCGGGGAAGACCACCGCCGCCCTTTCGGGCTGCATCCGGGCGTGATGCCGCAGGACGTCGACCAGGGTGGCGGGCCCGGCGGTCTCCCTCATGAACGTCGCCCCCCGCCGCACCCCGTCCTGACGGCCTTCAGCCGGCCGGTCCCCCGGTCGGCGTCGTCGGAGACGAGAAAACACACTTCCCGCATGTTTGTCCTCCTCGAGGGTCGGCCGCCGTGGCGACGCCTTCCAGAGCGGTGCCGAGAGTGTCGAGGCCGGGACGGGCAAGCCTGACACGGTCGCAAAAAGTACCCTCACCCTCCGGGTGATGGCTCAAACAAAGGCTTTACAGACACTTTTTCGTCCGTTTTCCGACTTTTTGCGAACCCCTCGATCTTACCATACCGGCGGGGGAATGGGGTCACAATTCAGTCTCCCCCCGCGGGTTGCCGGGGATTCCGGCCAAACCTCTTTCAACCTGCTTTCGGGGTTTTCACGGGACCCCCGATATCTGTTAGAATATCCGCCGATCGTCCGGATCACAGGGTGAGGCCCAGGACCCATGACGCGATTGACCATCCTCCGCCGCCTTCTCCCGGTTGCCCTCTTCGCCTTTGTCCCTGGGTGGGACGGCGGGGCCGCGGCGCTCCGCCCGCTCGACCTGTCCCGGCTGGGCCTGCCGGCGTTCCGGACCTTCACCGCCTCGGACGGCGCGCCGGACACCACGGTCGTCTCCGTGGCCACCGATGCCGTGGGCTTTGTCTGGCTGGGTTCGCCCCAGGGCCTCTACCGCTACGACGGCCACCGCTGGGAGCCCGTCCGGGTG
This sequence comes from Acidobacteriota bacterium, assembly GCA_018001935.1. Taxonomy (NCBI): domain Bacteria; kingdom Pseudomonadati; phylum Acidobacteriota; species Acidobacteriota bacterium. The sequence goes on along the minus strand of JAGNHB010000017.1, from coordinate 12,227 downwards.
CCCGGCCTCCAGGGGGTGGTGGAAAACCTCCTGCTCGACCACGAGGGGAACCTCTGGGCCCCGTCCACCAGTTCCGCTCTGGGACGGCTCGATGCCGCCGGCTGGCACATCGAGGGGCCGGAAAGCGGGCTCCCGGCCGGACGGATTTTCCGGGTGGTCGAAGTCCCGGTCCGCGTCGGGGAAACGGAAACCTGGGCGCTGACCCTGGACGCCGGCCTTTTCCAGCGCGTGGCGGGGCGGTGGCGAGCCGACCCCGGCAACCGGCAGCTTCCGCCCGGGTGCCTCAACGGCCTGGCCCGAACCTGGGAAATCGGGGGTCGGGAACGCCTGTGGGTCTCCACCAACAACGAAGGGCTCTGGTATCGCGAGAGCGGCGGCGCCTGGCAGCGCTTCAGCGCCCCGGGGTTCACCCCGGCGCAGGTGGCCCAGGTGCAGGACCTCCTGACGGTCCGTCGCCGCGGGGTGGAGGAACTCTGGATCGCGACCTACGGGGCCGGCCTGTTCCGGCTCACCGACGAGGGCATCCGCAACCTGGCGGACACCGAGGCCGGGATGGAGACCCGGATCGTCTACTCCCTGGCGGCCGGCGCCGCTCCCGGCGGGGAGCCCACCCTCTGGGCGGCGACGCGCGGCGGCCTGGTGCGCGTCAACGGGGAGCAGGTTCAGGCCTTCGGCCGCAGTCACGGGCTTCCCTCGAATGCGGTGCGCAACGTGCACCTCTGGAGGAGCCCCGAGGGCATCGAGGTCCTCTGGCTGGCCACCGAGGGGGGGCTGGCGCGGACCGTCCTCGGCGGCAGCCCCTGGCGGACCGTGTCGCTCCTCGGTTCCCGGTCCAACGGCGTCTTCGGGGTCCTGGCGGAGCCGGACGGGCACGGCGGCGAGCGCCTCTGGGTGGCGTCCTCGGGTGACGGCCTCGGCCTTTACCAGGACGGGCAGTGGAGGACCTTCAACAGCTCGAACAGCACCCTGCCGGGTTCCAACTCCCGCCTGCTGGTCCGGGCGCCCGACGAAAAGGGGCAGCCGACGCTCTTCACGGCCGTCGTCCCCGGGGAACTGGTGCGGGTGCGGGAGGGGCCCGTCTTCGAAACCGTTCCGACGCCCTGGCCCAAGGAAGCCGGCCAGCACGTGATGGACGTCCTTTCCCGGTTTTTCGACGGGGCCCGGGAACTCTGGGTGGCGACCCGCAAGAGCGGGATGTACCGGTTTCGCGAAGGCCGCTGGGCCGCCTTTCCGTCGTCCGCTTCCGAACGCCTGCAGGTGACGCGGATCGTGGCGTCGAAAGACGCCGACGACCGGTCGTGGCTGTGGGCCACCACCAGCCAGGGCCTGGCCCGGTTCGACGGGACCGACTGGACCTTCCTGGGCCGGGGGGACGGGTTGCCCGACATCCACCTGCTGGGGCTCACGCTCATCCCGGACCGGGAGGGGAAACCCATACTCTGGGCCGGCAGCCTGAACAGCGGGATCATCCGCGTCGACATCACCGACCCGCTCCGGCCGCGGGTGCTGCCGGGGGACGAATTGCCCCGCCCGCCGGTCCCCACCGCCTACCAGGCGATCCGGGACCCGCGGGGGCGGGTTTTCGTGTCGACCGACGCGGGGGTGCAGCTGCTGACCCCGAAGGCGTCCGGCGGGTGGGACGAACGGGTGTTCGTCCGCCGCGACGGCCTCCTTCACGAGGAGTGCAACACCAACGCCCAGTTCGTCGACACGCTCGGCCGGTACTGGTGCGGCACCATGGGCGGCCTGTCGGTCTACGACCCGACCGGGGCGGTCCCCGAGCAGCACCCCAAACCGCTGCGGCTGATGCGGGTGCAGGCCGACGGCGGGGAGGTGGCGGGGGCGCCGGTGTGCATTCCCTCCTCGACCCGGGAGCTGTCGTTCAAGGTGGCCCTCCTGTCCTGGCAGCGGGAAAACGAGAACCGTTTCAGTTGGCAGCTCCTGGGCTACGACCCCCACCCGGGCCCCTGGGTCGAGACGAACGAGCGGGTCTTCGGGGCGCTTCCGCCCGGGCGCTACCTCCTGCAGGTGAAGGGGCGCGACGCGGCCGGCCTCGAGACCGCCCCCCTCGAGATCCCCATCGAGGTCCTCCCCGCCTGGTGGCAGCACGTCGGGTTCCGGGCGGGCGTCATGGTGCTCCTGGTCCTGTCGGGGGCGTTCCTCTACCGGTTCCGCACCCGGCATCTCTCCCGCCAGAAGGCGGCGCTCGAGAAGGTGGTGGCGTTGCGCACCGCGGAACTGGCGGCGGCGAACGCCCGGCTCGACCAGCTCTCCCAGCAGGACCCGCTGACCGGGATCGCGAACCGCCGGCGCTTCGACCAGGCGCTGGACGAGGAGTGGCGCCGCGCCCTGCGGGGGCGGGAGGCGCTGGGCCTGCTGATCCTGGACATCGACCACTTCAAGCAGTACAACGACGCGCTGGGGCACCAGGCCGGCGACGAGTGTCTCCGGCTCGTGGCGGGGGCGATCGCCGACTCCCACACCCGGGCCGGCGAGATCACCGCCCGGTACGGCGGGGAGGAGTTCGCCGTGATCGTCCCGGGGGCAAACCGCGAGAGCGTGCTGATCTCCGCCGCACTCGTCCGCCGCCACGTCGAGGCGCTGGGGCTGCCCCACCCGGCCTCCCCGGTGTCACCCCGGGTCACCGTCAGCATCGGCGCGGCCTGGGTGAAGCCGGACGAACGGGCCGCCCCGGCGGACCTCGTCGCCGCCGCGGACGCGGCCCTCTACCGCGCCAAGCGCGACGGGCGCAATTGCATCCGCGAGTAGCCCGCGCATTCGAAAGCGCGGGGGGGGCAACCCCGGGAGCGAGGGCGGCGGGGTGGCCGTCCATTCGGCCGCGAACAGCGAGCCGTACGCCGGGCGAGCCGAGCCCGGCGGTAACCCCCCCCGACGCCCCCTCGGCCGGGCGCGCGCCTCGGCTCGGCGCGCGTACGCCGGGCGAGCCGTACGCCGTCACCCCACCGCAATCCCGTCACCCCCTCGCGCCCTCACCCCGTCAGGGGTGAAACATTTGTAGTAAAACGGTTTATAAAACACCCCCTCCCGCGCGCCGCCGGGGGGAGATCGTGCCGCGGGGCGCCATCCCGGGCCGGCGGCGCGCGGGGGGAACTCTTGATAACCGCTTATTCTACAAACATTTCACCCCTGACGGGGTGAAGAGCCAACGGCCGCGATCCGGGCGGGGCGCGGGCGGGACGACGTCGGGATCCGGGCGGGACGCTGGCGGGAAAAGGGGCGCTTCGCTCGGGACCCGGGGCAAGGCCGGTGCGGGCAAGGGGTTCGTCCTCCGCTTCGAACGCCCCGGGTAACCCGGGCCGATGACGAACAAACCGCACGGGGAGAACCCCGTCAGGGCTTCATTCTGTGTAACCACAACGCGAACAACCCGCACCCAGGCAATCCCTATCCCGAAGGGATAAAAGAGATTAGCCGGCGGGTGTTCCCCCGGCAGGGGGTACTCCCGCCGGTTGCGGGCCATTTGAAAATCCTTGCGCCCCGGAGGCGGCGCCGGAAAACCGCAGGCCCGGTCGACCCTGGCGGGGAACGCCTCGCCCCGCCAGGGGCGAAATTTTTGCAGCAAAAGCAGTTATTTCTCAACGCTGATGTCCTCGCAAAAAGTCGGAAAACGGACGGAAAAGTGTCTGTAAAGCCTTTGTTTGAGCCATCACCCGGAGGGTGATGGTACTTTTTACGAACGCATCAACGCTGGCCAATCCCTACTGCCAGTCGTGGGTGTCGACGTGGTCCAGCCCCCGGGCCGCGCCGGAATCTTCCTCCTGCGGCTCGAAGAGGCTCGGCATCCAGGCCCGGAAACGGTCCTCCTCCGGGATGGACAAGCCGTAGGCGATGTCGAAGCGACGGTAACTGCTGGCCGGCAGCCCGAGAAACTCCAGGTCTCCCGGGACCTCGATGACCTGGCGGCTGAGCCCCGGCAGCCCGCACTGCTTCAGCCGAAGCCGCCAGGCTTCGTCCACGGCCTCCGCATAGAACGTAGACGCCGCCCCGCCGCCGCCGGAAAAAACCCAGATCTTCTCCCCCGGGTCTTTCTGGAAGGGGTTGTCGCCCCGGCCGGCCCGGAAGGCGACGGGGTCCTTCTTGAGGGAGGTCGCCAGCACGGTCCCCACCTGGCGGTGAATCAGCCGTCGCTCCGGCTCGAGCAGCGTAAAAATGCCCTCGTCAGCGACCGGGCCAGGACTCGCCGGGCCCGTGGACCGCATGGCGGGCTCCTTCCCTTTCATCCAGCTGAAACGCGGTGCCGGGGGGTTAACCGCACGCTTCCCGGGTCCGGGCTCCGAGCGCGACAGGTAGTGCAGGAGGCTTCCCGGCTCCCGGTCCAGCCGCCGCGCGGCGGCCTCGGACAGGGCATCCAGGCCCAGCGGCTCCACCTTGCCGCAGTAGAAATTCACCTGGGGCTCGCCGTCCTTGTCCCACCGTTTGAAGGCCACGGCGTCCAGGGTTCCCCCGCCGATGTCCAGGTAGAAGTAGACCCCCCGCTGGGACTGCCGGGACGCGAGGAAGGCGTGGACCGCCGCGGCGATCTCCGGCACCGTGTCCGCGACGGTCTCCCGGGATTCCCGCCCCTCGCCGGAAGCCATGAGCTTGAGCGCGCGCTCGAGCGTCCAGGGGCCGTCGATCGGTCCGCCGTCCAGCCACCGGCAGGCGGTGTTCAGGACCCCCTGGAAGGTCCTCCGCGCCGGGGAGTCGAACTGTTCCACCGGCACGCCCAGGCTGAAGGACAGACGAAGCGGCCGGGTGCTGCCCGCTCCGAGAAAATGGTGGCGGGCCCAACCCCGGAAGCGGTCCAGAACCCGGTAGATGAAGTAGGTGCTGAGGGCGCGGATCCGGTCCTCGTCGGCCGTTTTCAGGCCGCTGACGCCGGCCCAGCTCATGGCCCGATGGGGGACACGTCCGCCGGCCAGGAGCATTTTCAGGAAGCGGACCCGCTGCAGCGAAGGCTCGGGGTTCTTCCGCCACTCGGTTTCCGTCAGGCCCCCGACCAGCCGACCGTCCGGGGCGATGCCGACCACGGACGGGATCAGGGCGTCCTCCAGGCCCGTCCCCAGGACGCCCAACCGGACCACGAAGGACTCGTCCCGCCCGAGGTGGCGGCAGCAGAGCTTGGTAAAGCACGTCCCGAAATCCAGCCCGACGTGAAGATCGAGGGGACGGGTCAGGCCCGCATCCCGGGCGGTCCGGACGGCACCGGCCCCGCCAGGGCCCTTCCCGCCAGTGTTCTGCACCATCATGGCGTACCTCCTCCACAGCGGTCAACCGGAGACTTCGATCACCCCGATCCCCAGGAATCCGTCGTCGGATTTCGTAACCCGATGATCGGCGATCTGTTTAAGCTTGACGTCAAGATCATGGACGACGGGCCGGAGGCGCCCCTCCGTCAGGCGCACCATCCGGTCGGAGCCCTCCGCCCGGAATCGGTCGAGAAGCCCCAGGAGGTAGTTTTGCTTGCGCTCGTAGTACGCCCGGGCACTCTGCTCCTGGACCCGGCACCGGTTCTCGTTCTCGGCCTGGAAGCTCAGCCGGGCGTCCAGGTAGTCCTGAACCAGGCGTTCCTCGCAGCTTGACGCCAGGTCCGCCAAGCCGTCGAGATCGATCGTCACGGCGTCGGGGTTCAGGATGGAGCGCCCGTGGGTGACGGCCCGGAAAACCAGCCGTTCGGACGCGTCCGGGGAGAGGAATGTTCCGCTTTCCAGGTGGCGGGCGAGGAACACCAGGCGCTTCTCGGTGCGGATCCCCTCGAACCGCCAGGAATGGATGCAGTAGGCGTAAAGGCCGGCTTCCTCCCGGGCTTCACGGGTGTCCAGCCGGGCGGAGGCCACCGGGAGAAGCTGCTCCGGGTTCTCGGCGTAGTGGTGGCGGATCCAGAGGATCAGCGGGTGAATGGCGGTGATCCGCTCCATAGTGTGGGACCGGGTCGGCGGGTCCTTCAGGCTGAAGAGACACGAGACGGGGGTCGTGGCGCGGTGGAGGCGGGTCTGCACCGTGGGGCGCCGGCTCTGAAGGTAGACGTGGAGATCCACCCGGGCCTCGTGCGAGAGCGTGATGTCCCACTGCCACGGGTGGTCGGCGGACGGCGTCATGACGCACGCCGGGTGGTGGCGCCGGAAGAAGTCGTCCACCAGGAACCGGAGTTCGGCGGGCTGCAGCCACCGACCCGTTTCCCGGTCGTCGGCCACCGTCCGGAGGAGGTAATCCGAGAAGGCCATCATGTTGATGGCGTGCTCTTCCAGTTCGTTCCGTTCGACCCGGTTCCGCTCGAGCGCCAGGATGGTCGCCTCGGCCCGGTGCTCCCGTTCGGCGTCCGACAGCTCGGGGTCGAACAGGCTGGTCAGGAGGTCCTGGGTGACCTGCCCCAGGATCTCCTCCAGGTCCCCGATCGACTCCCGGAAGATGTGGATCCGTTCGTAGAGGCGCTTGAGAATCCGCTCTTCGACGGAGTCCCCGAGGACAAAGCTGACGATGGAGATCCGCTCCGCCGCCTGCCCGAGGCGGTCGAGCCGGCCGATCCGCTGCTCCACCCGCATGGGGTTCCAGGGGAGGTCGTAGTTGACGAGGGTCCGGCAGAACTGGAGGTCGATCCCCTCGCTGCCCACTTCCGAGGACAACAGGACGGACGGCCCGTCGGGCCGGGCGAAGGTCCGCAGGACCTCGTACTTTTCGTCCCCCATCCCGCCCATGAGGAGGATCGAGGAGATCCCGTCCCGGCGCAGGCGACGTTCGAGGTATGCGAGGGTGCCGCGGAAGAAGGCGAACAGGACGACCTTCTCTCCCGGGTGCTCCGCGAACAGGGGGCGAAGGAACGTGACGAGCGCCTGGTACTTGGTGTCGTTCCGCTCCAGCTCGGCCACGTCGAACTCCCCCGACGCGAGCGTCCCTTCCAGCCAGGCGTCCAGCGCGTCCGCCGACTCCGGCCCCGGGTCGTCCTCCTCCCGGTCTTCCGGGGCCAGGCCGAAATCCTCCCAGAACAGCTCGGCCAGGAACCCCGAGTCGTTCCATCCCTGCAACGCCGCCGCCATGCAGCTGGCCATCTGCCGCTGACGGGCCACGAGGTGGAAAAGGGAGGGCCCGCTCCGCCCGGAGGAGGCTTCCCGGATCCGCTGGGTGACGGCCTCGTAGACCGTCCGTTCCGCCCTTGAAAAGCCCACCTCCAGAACCTGCGCGGAGCGGAGGACCCGGTTGGCCAGGACGTCCCGTTTCCGGGTTCGCGTCATGTACTGGCCGGCGAGGGACAGGTTTTCCAGGAGCCGGCCGGTCCGGACTCTTCCCGCGTGGTCCGACGGGTCCAGGGCGAGAATTTCCTCGCGGACCCGCTGCAGCCGCGGGTCGGCGCGGAAGAAGCGGTTTTTCCCCGCGGCCGCGAGGTTCTCCAGCGCCAGGCCGACGGCGGGCGGCTGGGACCACAGGTGCCGCAGCGCGTTGACCACGGGCTTGTTGGCTTCCAGGATCTCCTTGAAGGAGTCGAGGTTGATCAGGGTGTCCGGGTCGACCAGGCGGAGGAGGTGGAAGAGGTTCTCGTCGTGGAGCTGGACGGGGGTGGCGGTCAGCAGCAGAAGGTTGGCGGACGCGTCCCGCAGCAGTGTCCCCAGTCGGTGGCTGGCGGTGGAGGGGTTCCGGAGGTAGTGGGCCTCGTCGATGACGGTGAGGTCCAGCAGGGGGTTTTCCGGCCCGTGGGCGTGCAGCAGCCGGCCGAGCTCGGCCCGGTCGCCCCTCAGGGCCTCGTTCTCGAAACCCTTCGGCGGGCGGATCCCCTCCAGGCTGGTGATGAGGGTGAAGGCGGTGTCCAGGCCCCGGTCGTCCCCCCGCAGCTTCCGCAGGAGGGCCGGCGCGTCGACGATGTCCGCCTCGATGCCGAAGCGGACCCGAAGGTCCCCCTGCCACTTCTCCCGGAGCATGGAGGGACAGACCACCAGCAGCCGCCGCGCCCCGTCCCGGACCTGCAGCTCCAGCCAGATGTAGACGGCCTCTATGGTCTTGCCGAGGCCGACCTCGTCGGCGATGAGGAGCCGCCCGTGGGGCGATTCGATGAACTTCAGGACCGGCCGGAACTGGTGGGCGTAAAACTCGGTGTTTCCCCCGGCCATGCTGTAGAAGATGTTGGTGAGGTCCCCCTGGACCTTGGAGTTCACCAGGAGCCGGTACAGGTCCGACGGCAGCCCGAACCGGCCCGCCCGAGCCAGGTCGAAGGGCGTCGCCTCCCCGCCGCAGCGCTCCAGCAGCTCGAACGCCTTCCAGCGCTTCCCCTCACGGCTGAAGAGGACTTCCACCAGCACCCGGTTCCTGCCGTCCCGGACCTGCCCCGTGGTGATCCCGCACAACCCGGGGTTGTCGATCAGCCGGACCTCCACCCCCGCCTGCCCGGGGACCCAGTCCCCCGGGAACCCCTCGCCGGGGCCCCCACCGTCGCCGTGAGAATCAGGTCCGTCCAAGGGCCCTCCCATCTTCATCCGTCCTTTCCCCGGAGAAACTCTCCGCCAGGGCGCCGACCGCGAGGCCGCCATTCCGTTTAACCGGTCCCGACCCCGGCGGGGGATCGGCAAGATGAACCCTGCCCGGGACATGCCCGGGTTCCCGCATCTAAGCCATGGGAAAACAACCAACACTTCCCATTTACACCTGTCAAGGTGAAATTGTCAATTGTCTTTCTGGCTTTACCCCCCTGACCTTCTCGCTGCCGTTTTCGACCGGTTTCATCCGCGGAAAGGATGGCGCAAACTTAAGATTGCGAAGGAATAACCGGAGAAACAAGCCAGCCGGCCATGGAGTTCACCTTCCGGCAGATTGGCGGGCTACCCCTCAATTGTGCGAAAGATTCTTTACCTTATCCGCGTCCGCAAAAGTCACGAAAAGGAGATCTCTCGCGAATAACGCTAAAAAAACGCTGATTATGAAATTCATAAATTCCCTAAGCAAGTGCGGAATCCCTCACTCCGCAGGGCAACTGATGCGCGGGTATCGATCCGGAAGGTTATCCCACCGACAGGCAGCGAGGATTTCAGCGGCGCCGGTCAGTCGGAATCGGAAGTGCCGGGTTCCGCCCGTGCTCACCAGTTCCTTGAGGCGCCTGGAATTGCCCAGCCGCAGAAGCCAATAGTCGTTCCGATTGCTGGTTTCAACCTTGCCGGCCTGCTCGACGGTCAGCTCACACCGCTTCACCCGGCGGACCGAAAGGACGTCGTACAAATACTCGATGCATCGGTCGTGGATGTCAGGGCGATGGACAGCGACAGCGCAGAATCGGAGTTCGCGCATGACGGTTCGAGCGATTTTCTTGTCAGTGGTGCTGACCGGGATGTGGTACCAGCTGGCCGTGCCTGTCAGAAAGCGGTCGACATATGCGCCGTCCCTGCCCGCGGTCCCGCCCAGCGAGGCGGCCAGAACCAGGTCGCCGTAGCGGGCCAATCTCAGCCCCGTGGGCGCGATGCGCACCGACTCGTGCAGCAGGTGCTCGTCGAATTCCGGAATATGCTCCGTGAGATAGCCATCGGAAAGGTCGCTGAATTTTTCCTTCAGAAACGCCCTGAGCCAGCGATTCTCCCTCCCCGGCAACATCGGGAAGCCGCCGATGCCTACCGCTTCGATCCCCGCCTCGTACGGATTCGGCCTTAGAATTTCATCGTAGAACCCGGGGTACAGGACGAAGGCGCCGACCACCGGACGGCTTTTTTCGGCCACCCCGTCATCCGCCGGTTCGAGATGGATCAGCGCGTCACGGTATCGGTGCATCTGGTTGAGGGCGTCTTCGGGGATGCGGTCTTCGCCGGTTTCGTCTGGAGAAAGACGGTACTTGGCGTCGAAAACCCAACGGATTCTGCGGCCGCCGGGAAACGACGCCTCCAGCAGAATGTCCGGTTTCTGTGGCGTAGTCCAGGAAAAGATACCCCGGGTGTCCGTCTGATTCCAAAATCCGAACAGCGGTTCATGGGCTAGCCGGACCTCCAGACCGTCGCGGCGGGTGAAGCAGAAAGCGGTCCCCATGCCGTCCTCGAGTTTTTTTTCCAGGCCGGAGGTCTTCAGCGACCCCCGTCTGGCCATAGATTCAACAAACCCGAGGGAGAGCAGCATTCGTCGAATTTCCAGCAGGCACCAGACCTCGTAAAGTTCGGCGGCGGACTTCAGGCAGACAGACGCCCGCTGTCCGAACAGGTCGAGGTAGAGCTTGAGTTCCTGCCATATGCGGTACACCCTGGCGTAGCCGGCTCGGTAATGCAGCACCAACGACTCGTGTGCCAGCCCCGCAAAATCACCGGTCTCCCGGAACAGTGGTTCGGACAGCCGTTGTTTCAAGGGTTTCAACCATGACTGGAGTTCTCGGAAAAACGCATCGCTGAGCCGCCCTTGGTCCGGGGCCCTGTCACTTTGCCGCGCTTTTCTGACCAAGCCGGACAGTTCACGCGTGCACCGGGTCAGGACCATCTTCACAAAGCGGTTTTCCGGGGTGTCTACCGAGAGCCGACGGGTTTCCACCCGATATCGGCGGTGCAGATCTCCGTTCATGCGGTCCCGGGTCACCCGCTCCTCCTGCTTCGACGGCAGCTTTCCCCGCAATCGGTCCGGGCACAGGAAACGCCCTTCCGGCAGAAGCCGGGCGTGAGGTGATCGGCAGATCAGCCGAACGGCATCCTCCAGTTCCTGGCGGAGCACCCGGAACATAGCCAGCCAGAGCAAGGGGAACCGCTCGTACGGCCAGCGCGACGAGGCGAGTTCCAGCTCCGTCTTCCTGGCGAAAGAAAGCCGCCAAAGCGGGTATTCGGCGTCCACATCCTTGCAGATCATGCCGAAATCGCCGTCCAAGTCCATCTTGATCGGCAAAACTTCAAAGGAGAGGTGCTGTCTGGTGCGCGCCCCGCCTAAGCTGAATTCGAGGCCCAGTCGGAACCACCCGATGTCGTTGCCGAAATGGATGCCCCCTCGCAGGTTTTTTCCAGCCTGGTGGAACCCGTCCTCAATGTCCTTCCTCCAGTGGACGACCCGGGGCTGCAGATCGACCATGTCCCCAGAAAACTGGAAATCGAACTCGTACAATCTGTTCTCAAAAAAGACCGGTTTGGGGAGAACCAATTCGTCCGCCTGTTCACGCAGTGCCGATACAGGCAGAGGATGGGTGTCCAGAATCTCCAAGGGGGGGGACAGGCGAATCCTGCTCGGAGAAAGTTCTTTCCCCCGGGTTTTCAGCATGGCGGCCAAGCGGCTGCAGGGGGATTCCGCGTCTTTCGTCCAGACGGTCAAGTGCCAAACGGCTGTTTTGACGGAGAGAACGTCAGGCATGGCCCGCCGCCCGCTACGGCCAGAAGGTCGTGAAACTGTTCGCTTCCAGGCGTTTCTGCATCCATTCCAGCTTCCGGATGGAGCGGCAGGACGTCTGAAGAGGCTCACCGCCGGCCGCCGGTTCAATCAGCAGATCGGGACGACGGTCGGCCTCGGCGATCAAGGACAGCTCCCGCTTCAGGCAGTCGGCCAACTGTGTCAGAAGGCTGGCTTTGTCCTGGAAACCGAGCCTCTCCGCGTCGCCTTCGATGCGCGGCAGCACTTTCATCATCATGAAATCGTCCCAGACCGCCTGCAGGCTGACCTCGTTGGGAGGAGAAAAACAAACCGCCGCCAGCAGAGCTTCGTTCACGGCACGGTAGGCCAATTCGAAAGGGGTACCGCTGAGGATGCCGTTAACCGATTCGAGGAAGCGAATCGTTTTTTCGCCGTCGGGATCGGCCTGAACCGTCTTGAGGCTCTCCAGATCGGCCTGCGAGAGGGTCGGAAAGCCGAGGATCCTCGACCGGGTTTTCGGCGCGAAAAACTCGACCAGCCGGTTGCGGTAGAATTCGCTAAAGTCGATGGTCAGGGCCCGGTCGATCACCTTGCGGGAAAACCCGTGGGTGGTCTCGTCCATGTTGACGGTCCCCGCCGCGATGAAGTTGGGCGGCAGGGGGATGCCGTCCGTTGAGAAATTTGCCCGCAAGCCGGCGGAGCGGTCATCTTCGCCGTTAAGCTCCAGGTCCTTCCAGAGCTGGGCTTTGCCGCCGTCGTCCAACTGGCCGATGACGGCCGCCTTGAGGAGGGGGGCGCACGCGTATTTCCCGTCCCTCCATGTTGATTCCCGCCCTGTAATCCCGAAAGTGTCCAGGGGTATTTTACCAGAGATCGGCAAGGGAAGGATCACTGGCGTTTGAGTGATCATGGGGGTCGTGCCTCATCGAGTCCGGTCGTTGATCGTC